>CAYLSJ010000001.1:0-1400 GCA_964386655.1 uncultured Candidatus Bathyarchaeia archaeon
AGAACTGAAAGATCATCTGCTGGCAGAAGAGTCTCCCTTTCGTTTACCTGCTGCGGATAGTGCGTTTTCGAGGTTAAGAGAAAGAATCTTACATGTGATTCCTCTGAAAAAGATGATCGTAAAGCACTGTCTTTATTCGTCACGACATAGAGCGGCTCATCACTTTTCTTAGCCTCTGAAACAAAACTTGAAATGCCCAAGCCGTAGTCTGAGGTAGGATCAACCTCAAGTAACATCTTCTTTCCTACCATCTCTCCATGCATCATCCCGAATTGTGCCGAGAAGGAACCATCTTTCCTGAGGCGCTGAGGTCTGCCTCGTCTTCTGCGCCTCTTCACGAGCAAGAAGAGGAGCAGGCCAGATACCAGTAACGATGCAGCAACGAGCGCAAGAATCCAGTCAAATGGTGTCTGCCATGATTGTCTCCCTATCGTTAAGACGGCAATTGAGTATGAATTGTCGCTTGTTTCCAATTCACCCGAAACCGTGTTTGCCACAGCTCGGATCCTATATGCTGAGTTGCCTAAGCCAGTGGTATTCCAGGAGAACTCCAAGGTTTGCTCGCCCCCCGGAACCAACCCGCTCACAGCTCTGGCTTCTATGACCGTCTCGTCGCAGAAGATGGTTACGTTGAATGATTCTGTAGCAGTGCCCTGATTCTTGACTGTGGTAGTGATTGTCACGATCTCGCCCGAGGCTATGCTTGTGGGCGACATTGTAGCATTAGTTATAGCTAGATCGTGGATGTGTACCTCGAAGACTGTAATCGAAATTCGTTCGTAATCACTCAAGAGTCCATCCGAGACATTTATTGTTACAAGATAGTTGCCCGGGCCTTGCTCTTCTGTTGGAATCCAGCTAAAAACTCCGTCGTTAGTAATAGACGCACCGCTTGGAGAATCTGTGCCAAGCGTGAAGGTTAGCGGTTGAACAGGAATGTCTGGATCAGAAGCGGTAGCCACGAAATTAAGCTCAGCTAATTCTCCGACTAGCCTATTACCGATTGGATTCAATGTTGGAGGCGAATTCTCATAATAATAGTCAAGTTTGACTTGGTTTATCTCTTGCCAAAACTGTGTGGTGGTCAGGAACCAACCAGTGATTCTTATTTTTGCATTTCTAGCTGAAACGAAAGATTGCGGGTTAGTGTCAAGTGTGAGAAAAACAGCATCATCTGCTCCAGAACATATATACTGCAGAAAAGCTTGACCGCTCGTTGAATACGCTGAGACTGAATAATCCCAGACTTGAACGGTGACGCTGACCCCTGCCAAGCTGTTGTGCCCTACAATGGTAAAGATGAGTTCAACTGGCACGTTTGGGGTCAAAGATGAGAACATAAACTCCGTGGCAACCGTGTACTCGTTGTAATGGGTAGGCCTGAATTCAACATGGTCGAC
>CAYLSJ010000001.1:1500-3420 GCA_964386655.1 uncultured Candidatus Bathyarchaeia archaeon
TCCAGTTGTGGTTGTCAGAGACGCCCGTAAACTCGACTTCTGAGACGAGTTGTCGCGCAAGTCTAACCGCAGCTATTCTAGCATCCCTTATGGAAGCTGAGTATAACGCATTCGTGGTTCGGTAAGCAATCTTAAAGGTGTGGGGCGCTGCAGAAAGTGAGATGTTTATCATTGTGGAGAAAGTTAGGAAGTCAGTTGCGTCAGATAACCCAGCTTGCCAATAACCAATTTGAGCGCCATCCATGGTTAGATTGACGGCAGGTTGACTGCCAGCGAGCGACGTAGCAAGGTTGATTTGGGCCGTAGCCGTGATTAAATATGCTCCTGCAGAGCTCGGAGTGAACGTTAGAACTGTTTTGTCCACCCAAGTCGTGGAGAACGTGGAGGAAAGCTGCTCGCTTCCGCTAGACTTGTAGTCATAATAGTCCGAGAGCCTAACGGCTGTGATTCTTGCTCGCCGTATGTACATTGTTCCAGTTGTCTCTCGGCTAGCTCGAATCTTAATCGTGTGAGGCCCTGCTGAGAATACTGTAACATTGTGCGCTGCAAAAACCTCGTAATCAGTGACAGCTTCTCCTTCGGTTACCATAGTGTCTTTGGCGACACCGTCAATTTCAAGCCTAGTTGAGATGCTGTAGGCTGTGGACGCCGCGCTCACCTCGGCTGTTGCTAGAATCAAATATGCACCAGCTGCCGAAGGTGTGAAAGTTTCTGAGACAATGTCAACGTAGGTTCCAGAAGTCACAGTCTGTTCAGTTTCTGTTTCATTGGCTTCAAAATCAGAAAGAAACAAAGCTATTATTCGCGCATTTCGGATTGTGACTGTCTGAGCAGCATCTTCGGAGGCATATCTAATTGCAATCGTGTGAACGCCGATGTTGAAGCTAGTTACCTTGCTTGTGAAGAACGATTCCCAAGTGTTAGCGTCGTCTGGCTGCCATGACGGATTGGCATAAGCTACTCCATCTATAGTCATTTGGACTTGAACAGCGTATGCGTTAGAGCTTCCCTTCAGCTCTGCAGAAGCAACTATCAGGTAACTTCCTGCCAGCGTGGGCGTAAAGCTCAAGGTCAACTTGTCGACGTAGGTTCCGCTTGTCGTGGAAGACTCTGAATTACTTGAATTATAGTACTGAAGGATGCAGCTTGTGTTCTCATAGCTTCGAAAGGTCATGTAGATGTTGTCGTTGGAGGTTAGATTTTCGAGAGCACCAGACAAGAGAGCAGTATTGCCCCCTAGACTGTAACTCGAAGGATTATACATATTGGTCGCTGTTGCCGACCCTGAACTATTGGCAACAAAATAGTCTTGATCAATAGTCTGAACGCTTGTTGGAGTGCTTCCGGAGAAATATGTGCCTGTGGTCACGTTGTAACTACTAGGGTAGTAAGTCACGTCAATAGGCCCGTTTGCACCATTGGCCAATGGCATCAGAAGAGTGATAACGCTCAATAATAGTAAGGTCACGAGATTAGCGCTGCGGAAATGCAGTTTGTGCTTTAGCATAAGCAGTCTGCGCCTTTCTTTTTGGAGATCTGTTTAGTGGGGGCATTCTCACCGATTGTTTGGCCATAGATCACACAGAGATTTCAATAGCGGCTGGATTTAATACATATGAATTTAAAATCAGATTTTGTGTCTCTCATTTCGGTCCAAAGGCATCGGTTGAATGTTACCTATGATACAGTTTGTCAATTCATAACAATTGCGCGTGCGATGTCTGAACGGGTTTCTGCTTCTGATGTTTTTGATTTTCGCTTAGTTCAGGTAAGAATGCCTTCTTGGAATGTTGAAAGGTTGCTTTGGCGATAAAACACCCTATGTGACTAAATGGGCAATTGGATGGTCTCTTCAATTCGGAATCAGCGCCGACCACATCTAGAGCCACAAGACCCCAAAGCGCATGAAGAGAACGACGT
>CAYLSJ010000001.1:3520-10424 GCA_964386655.1 uncultured Candidatus Bathyarchaeia archaeon
CGTGATTTACAAATTCTCTGTTTTTGGTCCGTCTTTTGTATAAGCTAATCGGGTGTGGAACAGGCTTCTCATGGATGACGATACTTCTTGATCGTGCGCTGTTGGGATGAACACGAACAGGGCTGTTGTCTTAGACGATGAGAGGGCTTCCAACAGCAGACGCGTAAACTTGTAGGTTTTGTCAAAGTCGCATCTGAGGATGATGTCGGATAAGTTATCTAGAAGCAAGTTAACGGTTTTTCCAGAATGAGTCTGCTGTATCTTAACGCAGGTGTCAAGCAAGACTGAAAGATCGCTTGCAGGCAGGATCGTCTCTTTCTCGCTTATCTGCTGCGGATAATGAGTTTTGGAAGTCAACAGAAGGAAGTTCACATGAGTAGCAGACGAGAACACTGAATGCAGCGCACTGTTCCTGCTCGTCACCATGAAGAGCATTTCACCGTTGTTCTTAGCTTCAGACACAAAACCTGAGAGCGCCACATTGTAGTCGGACGCTGGATCAACTTCAAGCAGCATCTTTCTTCCCGTCATCTGCTTGTGCGTCATTCCAAACTGCTCTGAGAATGCAGTAAGCGTATTCGTAATGGATCGTTTATTGTTCTTTCTGCGCTTAGAAATTACGAACCAGAGGAATCCCGCTGCAAGTGGCACTGGCAACGCATAGAGAAGAGTCGTAGCCCAGTCGAGCGACGTCGATGCGGCTCCGCCTGCGGTGTTGAAGAAGTCGAGTTTGATTTGGTTCATTTTTTGTTGATACGGCGCTGTGGTTGACAAAAGACTTGTTATGCGTATTTTTGCGCTTCCGTTTGACGTGTAGAATTGTTGGTTGGCGTCAATGGTCAGTAACGCGGTTTCATTCACCCCAGATGATGCATATCTTAAGAAGCCTTGATTGCCGCTTACGTACCCAGATGACGAGTAATTCCAGATTTGAACGGTGACTGAAACGCCTGCAATGTCGCATTCACTTACGATTGTGAAGTTGAGCTGTGTTGCTGTGTCGTTGGTCAGAGATGAAAACAGGAATTCCGTTGACGCCGCATATTCGCTATGATATGTGGGTCTGAACTCCCCCCAATCAATCTTGAGGTCAAATGGCGCGTTGACTGGCTTCACGCCCTTAACCATGACTTTCCAGTTGCCTGCTGCATCACGGAATTGCTGAGAATTAGTCACTATCGTTTGCTCTCTTGTCTCATCAGTATTCGGCGTTGCACTTGACGTATATGCGACAAAACCATCTCCACTAACTGGATATCTGCCAAGTATGTAACTGTAAAGCTGCAGTGTAACTGCCACGGAGCTCGTGGTCCATGAGTTGTCCAAAGTCCACAGAAGCTGAGTCCAATCATAGGTATTGGATATGCCAATTAGCTCGGCTTCTGCAGCGTATTCGCTGGGAAGCATAATGTTAGCTATTCTTGTCTGATCGGCTGCTGGCAGAGTGCTGTCGTCTATTTTGACATACGCTGATACGCCGGAAGTGGCTGTGGTGACCTCGACATAATAATCGATTTCCAGATAGTCGGTCTGGTTCACAACGGAGTATGTTGCTGTCAAGTAGCTTCCTGAAAGCGTCGCAGGTGTTGATGGCACGCTCCCAGAATTTGCAGAATTCGTCGCTATTGTTGCGCGAATTGCTCCATCCGACTGGAGAATTACAATGTCAATGTCAACATGACCGACGGGAGGAGGCGCTGGCTTGAGTGCTACAGCTTGCGCAATAACATCTGACCAGAAACTCATGTTCCAAGACATTGTGTAAGAACTTGGAACAGGAGCGAGTTCATCGTCTCCATCAGCTCCAGCTCGACTTGATCCACCGGCTCCAGTTCCAATCTGGTAATAACGGTGCACTTGACTGCTACCGTGTCCAGTAATCGTTGCGGTTCCACAGACGGCTAGGTTGGAGAAAATCCAGTCGTTACTGGCAGTTGTGGTCAGCGACATTGAGGGAGTCGTGCCGCCGTAGGATACGCTGCCATGGTTGTCAATCGGACTTGTCTGTTCAACTCCTGTGTAGGTAACACTGCCTCCACTAGCTTTAGAAATGCCTGAAAGAGTAACAGTTATTGTCTTAGGGCCCGAATTCGGGCTGATTAGATACCAGATTTCTCCCTTGATTTCGGTGCCACGTACATCGCTTCTTAGGAAGGTGGCTAATTGCCCATCGACAGTTATGCTTGAAACAGAGACGGCTACAGTTCTGATTGATATGCCGATTACCATAAACCTGTTGGACCCCGAACCTACAACGTGAGTCCACGTGATGCTTGAGGTTCCGTCACCATTGTTTCCAGCACCCACTGAATCATAGGCAATGCTTGGATCTGAATCTCTCCAAGCTCTGTAAAAAAATGTCCAAGTGCTTGCGGGCAATGAGATTAAACCGATTAACGGGTAAACAGATCTTCCCAGAAGATGTCTACCAGTCGTAGCCATAGAAACAGAGAGATTCACCCCCGATAGGTCTGCGGCTTCTGGTCTCTGTGTGTAATATAGGTTTCCTCCTATTGCCGTAGCTTCCTGATGGGCATAAAGAGTTTGAGCGGTCGTTACGGTTGGGTAACTGCGATAAACCATGTGCACATTATCGTCAGAGACCAGGTTTCCTGTTGTCCCAGAGACATATGTTGTGCCACCAAGTCGCGCGTAAGCTGAAGGATTATATGATGAAGCAGAAGTAGCCGACGGGGAACTCATCACACTCAGATAATCTGAGTCAACTGCTAGAAGACTTGCTGGAAGGCTTCCAGAGAGATATGTGCCAATTAAGACGTTATAATTGATTGGGTAGTAAGTTGCTCCCGCGACTGCCTGTGCGGAACTTAGCGACCAGAGCATAGTTAAGAAACCGAATAGCTGCAAAATCGATGAGAAAGCATTCCTTGACTCAAAGTTTTGCCTCAACATGAGCGGTTTGCGCCTTTCTTAGACTCTAAAGTAGTGGGGACATCGCCTTCCTTGAGTCGTTGGTTATTAGAGGAGATTTCCAATGGGGTCGGATTTAATACATATGAATTCAAAATCTAACTTGGAATCTTTCACTTTTCCTGGACGCTAACAGCAAGGCTTGCCTGTGATACAGTTTTCTAATTCATAATCGATTAATACCGGGAATGACTCGACATAGGAAAATAGACAAAGTTGATGTCAAGTTAAAGGAAGAACCAGTCTAGAAGGTGTTTCAATGACAGTTCAAGAACTAAGAACTTTAACTGATAGAGCGCCAACAGGAATAAGCGGCTTAGACGAACAGATTGAAGGCGGCTTCCCAAGAGGCAGCTTGATTCTGCTTGCTGGCTCTTCAGGTTCTGGAAAAACTATTGCCTCAGCCCATTTTCTCCATCATGGGGCAAAGAATCTTAACGAAAACGGCATTTATCTATCCTTCGCCGAGCGAAGAGAATTTTTCATCGAAAACATGAGAAAGTTCGGCTTCGATTTTGAGACGCTGGAGAGCCAAGGAAAATTCAGATTCCTAGACCTTTTGACGACACGCGAAGATACAGTCTCATCAACTCTCAGCATGTTGTCAAGAGAGGTTCTAGAGCTTGACGCAAGAAGACTTGTAATAGACTCCTTTACAGCTATGGCTCAAGCGTTCAACAGGAAGATAGATGCAAGAATCATACTTCACATGCTAGACAAATTGATGAGCAAGAGCGGTTGCACCACTTTGATGCTTGTAGAGCTGTCCACTGGAACCAAGACAATTGGACTAGGCTTTGAAGAATTCGTAGCCGACGGTGTAATTCTGTTTGAAACCATGGATGAAAGAGAGGGCATCCGAAAAAGGGCAGTAATACGCAAGATGAGAGGCACCAACCATAACCTAAACTACAGTCACATTGTGATTTCCGATCATGGAATTTCGTTGATGCCCTACGTTCCCTAATTCTACTAGGGATGCATCTTGAAACAAGGGCAGAAGAAATTCAACATGGTTCTCGCTGAAGCCGTACAAGAAGGTTTGGACCGCATCGGGCCTTCCATTTCAGAAGCTGTGATTTTCTATATGCAGAAGAAGGCCGCGATTCAAATCGATAACCATGAAGTAGACCCTGAAGTCCTAGATGACTGCATGAAAGGAATATTCGGGTGGGGTGCAGCGATTGTTGAGAGGAAAATTCTGGAGTGTCTCTATATGAAGCTTCAGATTCGGATAAAGATCAAGAGTAGTTTCGCATTTGCAGATGAAGTGAAAAAGGCACAGAAGCTTTCAGATTCTCCCGACTTGCAAATGGCAGAACCCCTTCAAGAGACAACAGAAGCTCCGACAACAACTCGTAAGGTATTGACGGTCAACGATAAAGCAGAAGCACTCTGACGCGATAGTTTAGAATGTTCTTGACGCAGGCGGAAGTTTTCTGATTCCCACAGCCGTCATCTTATAATTGGGAGTGAACGTGTTCTCATCGAATTGTGTTGGAAACAGTCTGTTAACCAGCAATTGCTCAAAATGGAAATGCATGCCAGCTCTGCCTTTAGGTATGTTCTCGTCGACTCGCGCCTCACATTGAATGCTGCCCACACTGCTCGAAACCTCAACTAGGTCACCGTTTGCTATGTTCAATCGTTCAGCATCCATCCGGCTTATGTAACAGTATGGTCCTTCTTGGAAACCCATCAATGTCTTTGAAAGGTTAGTCATCTCCCCTGTCAAGAAATGATGAGTCGAGCGAAAAGATGTCAGTATGAACGGATATTTGTCACTTCTAATGTCTTCTACTCCTTCGAAATGCTCAGGCATAAACCTACGGAACAGAATACGTTTCTCCGGCCATGCATCATTGCCAGCGCAGACACCGACAACATCAACCTCTCGGTAAGCAGGAATCACATCAACGATTTCCTGTGTGATTTCCATCGGTTCCGAATAATCGAAGTGTGCTTCACATCCAAAGAAGGCTGAGAGCTCCTTCAGTATCTGCCACTCGGGCTTGCAGCTGCCGCAGCCCTCCACGACTTTGCGCACAAGTCTGACTCGACGCTCACCATTCGTTATCGTTCCTTGTCGTTCAAACAGTAACGGCGTTGGCAGCACTACATCAGCAAGCTTAGTTGTCAAGTTGTGATAATGGTCGAGGACAACGACGAACATGTCCCGCAGGTTACGGTGAACCAGGTTCAAGTTGGGCAAAGACTGCGCTGCGTTCATGCCAGAGATGAACGCGGCTTTTGGAGGCGAGATCAGAAAGGCTTCAACTATTGTTTTGCCTTTTCCAACAGGAACTTTTGCGTTCCATTTTGCCTCAAGTTGATGTGCAGTTGCCAATGGTCCAGTAGGCAAGCGGTCTGGTAGGCAGCCCATGTCGCCTACGCCTTGAACATTGATTTCGCCTCTGAGCGACAGCAACTGAGCATTCTTTAGAATCATCAGATTGAGCAATGCGTGTACATTCTCTGAGCCTGTGACATGTTGGGTTAAGCCCATGCCGTGAATTATACCCAATGACTTGGCGTTGGCTATGTAGTCGATCAACTGCAGGAGCGGTTCAAGCTCGACCCCGCAAGTGTAACGAACAAAGTCGATGTTGTAGAAGTCAACAACTCTCTTCAGTCTTTCAAAACCTTCCACATTCTCAGCTGACTTATCATACGCGCCTTGTTGAATGAGCACATTCATTATACCGTTCAACAAAACGAGTTCTGTGCCCGGATAAATGAGCAAAGACACATCGGAAAACTTGGCAGTAATATTGTAAACAGCTTGACTAGAGACAACTTTCAACCCTTTCCGCTTTGCCTTCAAGATTCGATTGTGCAAGACAGGATAATTCGAGGCTGGGTTCGAACCGATTATGAAGAGACAGTCACAGTTGAAAACATCATCCATTCTTGAAAGAGAGGCGCGGCTGCCGAAGCAATGTTCCAGCCCTTCAACCGTTGTAACATGGCAGAGTCGGGCACAGCACGCGTCTATATTGTTCGTCTTGTATACAATTCGAGCAAACTTCTGTGTTATGTAGCAGTCTTCGTTTGTTATTCTCCCCGAAGCGTTTATGAAAACCTCGCTTGGAGCCAAGTCTCTCGTTCGCTCATAGATAAATCGATAAGCCTCATCCCACGACACTTCCTTGAACGACTCTTCCTTGCTCATTCGCAAGAGCGGCTTGAGAATTCTGCCTCTGCTGCCATCTGTTGTTTCATGAAGGGTCAAGCCCTTGATGCAAGCAGTTCCCTCGCTCGGGTTGTCAGTTCTGTCGGGAAGAATCTTCACTATTCTTCCATTTTCGACATGAAACAGAAGGCGGCAGCCGCAACCGCAGTAAGCACAGACTGAAGCGATGATTTCCAAGATTCTACTCCACACCAAGACATCAGATGTATTAAGCTTGCTCTGTAAAGCTATAATCTTGACGGCTGACTGCTATAGAACCGCTGTTTCCCAGAGGCTTGCGGTCAGGAGGTCTCAGAGCGAATGTTCCTGCAGGCATCTCACACAATCCAAAGCTGCTCTCGCGCCTGAGCCAGCCGACGTAATTGCTTGCTTATACTTGAAGTCTTGAGCATCACCCGCAGCGAACACTCCCTCCACACTGGTCTTGGTTTCATCGTGTACAATGATGTATCCATAATCGTCAAGTTGGATTTGTCCCTTAAAGATGTCGGTGTTGGGTTTGTAGCCTATTGCCACAAAAACTCCATCTGCAAGCACGGTTGAACCTTCACCTGTCTGAACATTTTTGAGCTTCACACCTTCAACCCTAGTCTCACCAAATATGTCTTCTACTATGCTGTTCCAAACAAAACTGATTTTCTTGTTGGCAAAAACCCGTTCCTGCAACATCTTGCAGGCCCTTAACTGCTCACGCCTATGAACAATGATAATCTCACGTGCGTAATTAGCCAAAGCCAACGCCTCATCCATAGCCGTGTCACCCCCGCCTACAACCACGAC
>CAYLSJ010000001.1:10524-35674 GCA_964386655.1 uncultured Candidatus Bathyarchaeia archaeon
TAGCCAAAGCCAACGCCTCATCCATAGCCGTGTCACCCCCGCCTACAACCACGACTCTGCGGTCTCGGAAAAAAGGCGCATCACAAGTAGCACAGTATGAAACACCCCTTCCAATCAACCTCTTCTCAGAGGGCAGTCCAAGCAACTTGGCAGACGCGCCGGTCGCTATGATAACAGCCTTCGCCTCAACGTTCTTACCGCCCACATCAATTGTGAAGGGTCGACGGGAAAAATCAACGGCTGCGGCATCCTCAGCCAGAATCTTGACACCTAGCTTTTCAGCCTGCCGCCGCATACTATTCATCAATTCAGGTCCCAACACGCCATCTGGAAAGCCTGGGAAGTTTTCAACTAGACTCGTTAGCATCAGCTGACCACCCCAAGACAAGCCACCAATCACAAGCGTGTCCAACTTGGCCCTGCTTGTGTAAATGGCAGCTGTCAGTCCAGCTGGACCTGAACCAACGATAACCACATCATGCATATTGCGTATCCTCTGTTTTGTCTCATCAATAAGACCAGCGGCGACTTTAAATCATTTCCCGATGTACCAGTTAATTGGTGAAACCCTGAGTATGGCAACTAGAGAGCAGGAGCGTGTCAAGAGACCCAAGCTTCCGAAAAAGAGAACTCTCAGAACACGACCAAAATAGGTTCACTAGGATGATCTTAAGGTGTTGTTCCCAACGTCACATCTGCTATTGATCTTGTTCCGTCGCGAAGTATCAGCATGCGTACTCTCTCTCCTATTTTCTTTTTCTGAACTTCTTTGACCAGTTCATCTACGCTGCTTACGGCTTTTTCTCCGAATCCTATGATAATGTCGCCTTTCTCCATACCAGCCTCGCCAGCTGGGCTGTCAGGCCAGACTTCGGTGACGAGTGCGCCTCTGTCTATTGGCAGATTGTAGTAGGATGCTATTTCAGGAGTCACTGTTAGACCGCTTACTCCCAGCCATGGTCTCATCACTTTGCCATGCGTGATTATCTCATTGGCACAGCGTTTAGCATGGTTCACAGGTATAGCGAAGCCTATCCCCTGTGCGAAAGGCACAATGGCTGTGTTAATTGCCACAACCCTGCCTTTAACATCCACTAATGGTCCACCGCTGTTGCCAGGATTGATTGAAGCATCAGTCTGGACCAAATTCTCGATGAGTCCTCTCTCTGATTTGATAGATCGTTTTACAGCGCTCACGACGCCTTTGGTAACTGTGGGTTCTCCTTGCAGCCCGAACGGGTTTCCAATGGCGAATACAGTCTGTCCGACTCTAAGTTCGTCGGAGTTGCCCAACTCAGCGGCTGTAAGGTTTTTTGCATCGACTTTGATGACTGCGATATCGTCGCTGACGCATGCTCCGACTCGCTTGCCACGTAAGACTTCTGAAGAAGGCAATGTCACGTCGATCTTCTCTGCGCCTTCGATGACGTGATTGTTGGTCAGAACGTAGCCTTTCACATCGAAGATGACTCCTGAACCCATTCCCTGAATTGGGTGAACCTGATAGTAGAAGTCGTGAAGCAGGCGAACCGTGTTTATGTTGACTACGCTTTTGCTGACCTTCTCTATCACTTCTAGAACTGGTGACTCATCAAACGACATTTCATATGCCTCTGCGACGCTTCGATTTTAGCGGTATAAACTCATTTTCCAGCAATATAAAAGCTATCCGCTGAGTTCAAGAGAGCATGCATTCAGGTTATGTGATAGAAAAATAGAGGAGAGTCAGTTGGTTTCTACTTCACTGTTTTCTGAAGGACTGTTTCCCACGTGTCAGCATGGTTTTCTTCGTCGGAGAGAATTTCTTCCAGCATCAGCCTTGTGGTTGTGTCGCCTATTTCAGCACACATCTTGACATGCTGCTTGTAGGTTTTGATAGCTGTGTACTCGCCGTTCAAGTCATCTTGAACCATCTTCTTAAGATTGCCGCCTACTTTGATCGGTGCAGGTTTGGTGTTTGGGACTCCTCCAAGATAATTCGCTCTTTCGGCAAGTCGCTCCAAATGTTTCATCTCTTCTCGTGAGATGCTTTCAAACTTCTCCATTATCGCTGGACTTTCCATGCCTTCAGCCATGACTTCATGCATAATGTATTGAACAATCGCGCCAAGTTCCAGTCCAATGTCAATGTTAAGAGCCTTGATAATCTTCTCACGATCTGTCTTGCTTAACAGAATACTCATTGTATATTCCTCACAAGTGCATTGTTATCCTTGTGCATGATATTTATGATTTATCCCGAATGCTTCTTTTCGACTTTAGAACCTCCTAAACTTGTCTTTGGAGGCGCCGCATATCGGGCATCTAAGTGGTGCTTCGCCTTCAACTGTGTAGCCGCAAACATCGCAAACCTGCACTGAGCCAAGCTGAATATCCTTGTTGCCATCAACCGCTTGCTTAGCCTTTAGGTACATGCTGGCATGGATCTTCTCAGCTTCCAGTGCTGCTTTTAGTGTCTGCATCGCGCCTTTCTCATTCTGCAGTTGCGCAACCGCGTGAAATGCTGGATACATTTCGTTCACTTCATAGGTTTCTCCGTCAATAGCCGCTTGAAGATTGTCAGATGAGCCACGAATCATCCCTAAAGCTCCATAGTGATTTGTAGCATGCACCTGCTCGGCGTATGATACGGCTCTGAAAAGCCGTGCAATGTCAGGAAATCCTTCCGCTTCAGCTCTGTTGGCGAATATCAGGTAGCGCATGTGGGCTTGGCTTTCCCCAGCGAAGGCTGCTTTCAAATTGTCCTCAGTCATCTTTCTCATGTTTTTTCACCTTTGACTGTTGTCTTCTCCGTCAAGCTTCCGATAAATCTATTGGAAATCGTATGTGCCAATCAGATATGGAGCGCAACCGAAAGCGACATAAGCTAACTTGATGTTTCTGGTAAGTTCTTGCCAAGATAGGCATGGTAGAGGTGTAAGCTTGGAAACAATGACAATGATTCTCAGCACGGCTCCTTACGGCGATGAAAGAATCTGGAACGCTCTCAGACTGGCACAAGCCTTGGTAGCTGGAGCTGAGAAAACGAAACTCAACATTTTCCTCATAGGCGACGCCGTGGCTACGGCGAAGAAGGGACAAAAGCCACCAGAAGGCTTCTACAACCTTGAAAAAATGCTGAGGGAACTGGTCAACGCAGGCGTAGAAGTTGTTGCATGCCGCACATGCATAAACGCAAGAGGACTGAGCCAACAGGAACTGATCGAAGGCATACGAGTAGGAACAACCGTCAGCGACCTTGTCGGCTGGGTCAAAACAAGCCAGAAAGTCTTATCATTCTAACAATATGCTCACAGCCCAGAGTCAATTAGCCAGACGCAAGATGCTTCGTTGCTTGCTCTACATTCTTTGACCTAACTTCTCTGCTAGCAGTTTGGCGACATCACTCGGTCTCTCTGCAACAGGCACGCCTGCTTTCCTAAACGCTTCGATCTTGCTCGCTGCAGTACCGCTACTGCCCATTATAATCGCACCTGCATGACCCATGCGCTTGCCAGGCGGAGCAGTTCGACCTGCTACGAATGCCACAACAGGTTTAGAATAGCCTTCAGTGGCAATAAATTCGGCTGCCAACTCCTCAAAATTGCCGCCAATCTCGCCAATCAATGCGACGCCTTTGGTCTGTTCGTCTCTTTCAAACTCTCTGAGAACATCGATAAAGCTTAAACCAACAATTGGGTCGCCGCCTAAGCCGATGCATGTAGACTGCCCCAACCCACGAACACTCAGCCCTGCTGCTATTTCATATGTCAACGTGCCGCTTCTCGACGCTATACCCACAATGCCCTGCTTGAACACATGCGCAGGCATGATGCCCAACTTACACTCGCCAACGGTGAGTATACCTGGCGTGTTAGGACCAATGACTACGGCGCTCTCCTTCTTAGCTCGATGCATCACTTGTATAACGTCTCGAACAGGAATGTGCTCAGTGATTATCACAATTATTCTCAGACTGCTGTCCAGCGCTTCAAAAGCCGCATCAGCAGCAAAAGGTCCAGGAACGAAAATAATCGATGCATTAGCATTATAGGCGTCCGTTGCCTCCTGCACTGTGTCGTAGACAGGCACATGGTGGATGCTGGTTCCGCCTTTGCCCGGTGTTGTGCCAGCCACAATTTGGGTGCCATATTCAAGCATTAGGCGAGTGTGGAAACTCCCCTGTGAACCAGTTACGCCTTGAACAATAGCTCGGGTTGCTTTGTCTACGAAAACACCCAATGTCTATTCGCCTCCGCTTCTGCTAATCTCAACGGTTTTCTGAGCTGCTTCCTCCATGCTGTTTAACACATGGATGCCAGCTTCGGTGAGGATGCGTCTTCCCTCTTCCTCGTTTGTGCCCACAAGCCGAATAACCATAGGCTTCGTTAAGCCCACACGTTTCTGCGCTTCAAGAATGCCGTTAGCTACCTCATCACACCGTGTGATACCACCTAGAATATTGATGAAAACAACCTTGACGTTTGGATCAGACAACACAATGTCTAATGCAACAGCCATCATATCTGCTGAGGCGCCGCCGCCAACGTCCAAGAAATTAGCAGGTCTTCCCTCATACAGTTGAATTGCATCCAGTGTTGCCATGACCAAGCCTGCGCCATTTCCGATTATCCCAACGTTGCCGTCAAGTTTAACATATGCCAGACCGGTCTTTTGCGCCTGTAATTCCTGTGGCGTTAACTCCATCTCTTCCATGGGTCGGCTTGCAAACTCTTGGTGTCTAAACAAAGCATTGTCGTCAATAATGAGCCGAGTGTCCGCAGCCACAAACTTCCCATCCATGGTTTCAACCAGCGGGTTCATCTCAGCCAACTCAGCGTCAAAATCCATGGCAACCCTATAATGCTTTACAAAAATGGAAGCCAGCTCTATCATCTGAGTTTCAACATAACCTAACTTCTTCGCAATGTTCCTAGCATGAAAAGCACGAAAACCATAAACAGGATCGATTATGACCTTCACGATTCTCTCAGGTGAGGTCTTAGCCAGCTCTTCAATGTCCACGCCGCCTTCAGCAGATGCGACAGCCACGTAGCAACGATTAGCTCTATCAACAGTGACGCTGAAGTACAATTCCTTCTTATCGGAAATCTTTTCCTCAACCCAAACACTTTGAACTCGTACTCCCTTGATCTCTCTGCCCAAAAGCTGCTGAGCCGCTTTCTCAGCTTGGGCTGGTGAATCAGCAAAAAGTATTCCGCCAGCCTTGGCTCTTCCAGCCACAAGAATCTGAGATTTTAGTGCAACAGGAGCGTTGATCAACGAAGCGAATTCACGTGCTTCTTTTGCGGTCTTTGCCAAGAAGCCTCGCGGTGTTGGTAGACTGTATTTGGCGAAGATTTGCTTAGCTTCATATTCGAAGAGTTTCAATGTACTTTCACATCCTCTCGTTAAGAGCCTACTTGAGAGTCTGGATGGTTATGTAAGATTTTGTGTCCTCTATCCCTTCAACCGACGCGAGTCTTTTAAGCGCATCGTCTAGCTTCTCTCTCCCCACCTGTATTATGGCGTCCATATCACCTGTTACTCTATAGACTCTCTCAACTGGAAACGCGCCGATCTTTTCATAAGCGAGAACGCGTTTCAAAGGCGACACTTTAATGAAAACAAATGCTGGGTTAACCGACACACCTAACACAGCAAGTCCCTTCTCAGTTACGTCGATGAAGCCTCTGCCCGTACGAATGTGTCCCTGGGCTCGAAGCTTGCGCAGATGAACGTTTAATGCCTGTCTGCTTATGTTAAGTTGCTTAGCCAACTCGCCCTGCTTCACATTCAAGGTGTAAGTTGTCGTGGGTTTACCCGAATCATAGAGCATGCGAAGCAAACGCAGCGGTTTTCCAGACGGGATTTCTTGACTCACGGTTAGACACCTTGTTGTAGGAAAGGTCTTTTCTTTACATAAGTCAACATATATGTCTTACTCCATATGCACAAAAAGCTATCTACGAGAAGCCCCTCGGAGCAACAGTTATAAAAATCAACTGTGCATTAGACTGCTTGCAAAGGAGCACACAAAACGCCTTTGACAAAAACCATCAAGGAGTAAAACAAGAAAATGTCAGAGCCGCGTGAAAGCAACAGCGTCTTGATAGGGCGAAAGCCTGCAATGAACTACGTCCTAGCCTGCATAACCCTCTTCCACGGCGCAGCACCAGAAGTCAACGTCAAAGCCAGAGGAAGAGCCATCAGCCGCGCAGTCGACGTTGTCGAAATAGTCAGACGCCGATTCCTGCCAGATGTCAAGATAAAGGCAATCGACATCGGCACCCAGCAATTGCCGGCACAAGCGGGCGAAGAGGGACGTGGACCCACCAACGTCAGCACCATCGAGATCACGCTGACAAGGTAGACGCATCGAAACGAACACGACCAGAGCAGGCAGAGACCTACCCAACCTCTTTTTTTCTTGTCTTTTTCAGGGTAGTTAGGAAACTTTATATTATCAGGTACACTGCTCGTATGGATACCACTAGAGGTGGTTACTGAGGGACGTTGGTTACCAGATGCCTAAGATGGTGAATGTTTGCCACTTTTGCCTGAAAAGCGGAATTCTCTGTTCCAAATGCCAAGCAAAGCTCAAGAAAGGCGAAATAAGCCAGACTGATTTAGAAATCGGTCGTTTGCTACTCTCACTTGAAGGTACATATCCGTCAATTCAAGAGATAAATTTTCACAAGGCTGTTGAAACCGACGGCGTCTTAGCTTTGATCGTAGGCAAAGGAGATACTGCCAGACTCCTCAGCACTGGAGGAAAAATCCTGCGCACCATGGGTGAGAAAACGGGCAAGAATGTGAGAGTGCTAGAAGCAGGCGTGGATAGCAGGAAATTCCTTGAAGACTTGTTCGTGCCGTTGAACATTATCACCATCAACACTATATGGTTACCAGACGGCAGCCAAGAGACACGAGTAATCTTACGCAGGCGAGGGCGAAGACCACCCTTCGACGTTGAAGCCATCAAACAAATCGCTCAAAAAGTCCGCGGAATAACACTGCGAGTGGAGTTCGCAGACTAAGAAGAAGGAGACATTGAACAGACATGAAACTGGATGAGTTAGGAGACTGGAGGCGAACCCACTACACCCTCGATATAAAGCCTGAACTGGACGGAAGAGAGGTTACTGTCTTTGGCTGGGTTCAGGACATACGAGACTTGGGAGGCTTACGTTTCCTCATCCTGCGGGACAGAGAGGGCACGGCACAAATCACCATATTACGAAAGAAAGCAGACCCTAACGTGCTTGAAAAATCTGAGGATCTGGGAAGACAATACAGCATAGGCGTAAAAGGCACAGTTCAGCAAACGAAAATGACGCCACGCGGCGTGGAGATTATTCCAAGCGAGATTCGTGTGCTTGGAACTGCAAAACAGCCGTTGCCGCTGGATGTAACGGGAAAGACGCCTTCAAAAATCGATGCACGCCTAGATGCTCGCGTCCTAGACTTGTCCATGGAGGAAAACCGCGCCATATTCAGGATTCAACATGAAGCCTGCGAGGCAACACGCAGTTTTCTTTCCCAACTGGGTTTTATGGAAGTGCACACTCCGAGAATTATCGGATCAGCTACAGAGGGCGGCGCTGCATTGTTTTCGGTTGATTATTATCACAAGCAAGCGTTTTTGGCGCAGAGTCCTCAGCTGTACAAGGAGCAGTTGGTCATTGATTTTGAGAAAGTCTTCGAGATTGGACCATTTTTCAGAGCTGAAGAATCACATACTCGAAGACATATGAGCGAATTCACGTCAATCGACATTGAACAGGCGTTTGTGACCGCTGAAGACGTTATTCAAACCCTTGAGCAGCTTGTGCACTACATCTGCGAGGAAGTCAACAGTCGCTGCAAGAAGGAACTCAAAACCCTGAAACACAAGATAGAAGTGCCTGAAAAACCCTTCAGGAGATTCACCTACGATAAGATTCTCAAGGATTTGAAGAACGCAGGCTCTGAGATTCCATGGGGCGAGGATATTCCTACGCAAGCTGTGAGAACTGTGGGCAAGTTGCACCCTTACTACTACTGGATTACCGATTGGCCGACCAAGTCTAAACCATTTTACATTAAGCCTCGAACCGCTAAGCCCAAGTTCTGTGAAGCCTTCGACCTTATGTGGAGCTGGATAGAGCTAGCGTCAGGCGGAACAAGAGTTGAATCCAAAGAAGTGCTGATCCAGCGCTTAAAGGAGCAGGGTTTGAATCCAAAATCGTTTCATCATCATCTGCAGGCTTTTGACTACGGTATGCCGCCTCACGCGGGGTGGGCTATGGGCTTGGAGAGGTTTGCCATGGTTCTGACGGGTAAACACAATATAAGAGAGGTCACGTTGTTTCCGAGAGACCGCTTCAGATTAGCCCCTTAGAACGCTAGAACCCAGCCTTAATAGGATTCCTCGGCTTCATAAACTCGCGCAGAACGCTTGTGGCATAAGACCCTTTTCTAAGCGCAAACCTTAGGCTCACCATTTTCTTGGTGGAATTTATGTTGTCTTCAGAAGGCGTTTCTATATCCAAGTCAATTATTGGTGTCAGTGTTGTTCGCAGTCCGCCTTTTGAGCTGATTTCAGGCATTGCTGAGACCTTGAAGTTCTGAGGTGTTATGTTTTCTTTTCTGAGTATTTTCCTTTCGATTTGGCCCTGCTCCCCATTTGACAACTCTTGCCTCCAGCCTACCAATGGAAGAGCTGCATAGTCTTCTTCGCCGATTCTGACTTTGTACTCTTCTGCTTGCGGTTTCTTTAGCGGCATTTCATCTCGGATGCGTTGGCTTAGAAATCTGTTGAATAGGTAGGATTGATAAGCTTGGATGAATAGTTGGCACAGTTTCTTAGGCATTCGGTGAAACGCGCCGATGAAGTCTTTCTGATGCTTTGCCAGATGATTCAGCATTTGCCTCTCATACACAAGCTTGCGTGGAAAGTTGCTGAAGGCTTCCTTGTAGTTCTGAGTGTTCGAAAGCCGTTGTCTCGCTTCTCTCGACTCTGGATGCTCGTAGATGCTAGGCTGTGCTAGAAAAGTAAGCGCTGCTTTTTCCCATTCGCCCAGCAACATTTGCTTGCCCACTAAGTGTGTTATTGGACGGGTTGTTCCAAAGCGTTGATGCCCGAAAAAATCGGCACAGCCGCCAAGCTGGTGCAGTTCGCGCTTAGTGTCTTCCAACTGCTCTATGACGGTTGGTGTTGAATGGTTAACAGCTCTGATTTTTATGTGAAACTGGTTGCCAAAGAGCATGCCAGAGTGGATTTTCTCGTTTGAAAACCTTAATGGATACAGCCATAGCTTGTCTGTTTTGATTTGTGTCACGGTTTCTGGCAGCATACGACTTATGCTAATGTGTTGGGCAGTCAAGGCGTTTGCGTCTTTTATTCCAGCGATTTGAATGCGTTCCGCTTCGATGCCCAGTCTGTTGGCGATTGCTTGAACTGCCTGAAACGTATCAATTTTACGCTTGACTAGCACATAGATGAGGTATCTGCCGTGTTCAGTAATATGTGGAATATTATGGGGTTCGGTTTCAGCTGTTGACCCATTAGTGAGAACCTCTTCAACCGTGAAATCCTCGGGAAGTTGGCGTAGTCTACCACCAATGCCCTGCGTTTCTGTTGCATACACTTCAATGCCAATTTCCTTGTCCAAACGCGGAACGTTCAAAGAAGCGCCAGCTTTCCTGTGATTTTGTCCACTTCACGTGACGGCGCTGGACCAATAGCTAGACATGTGATAGTACCAGGCTCGAGCTGTGTTAAGCCTCGGTCTGAGATTAGAGCGCAAGGCAGCCCAGCCTTTCTCGCCATGTCCTCAATTCTGAGCAGTTCTGTTTCAGCCTTGACTTTGACAGCGATTTTGCACTGACCCTCGTCAAGCCATGTTTTCCACCATTTTTGAAAATGCTTTCGTGCCTCCTCAGAGGCTGAAACTGCTGCGTGTCCAGCTTGAGCTGCAATCTTGCCTTTACCCATTTTTAAATCAGAACGCATGACAATGACTTGCTTGTATTTGAACTCAGACATCTACAGTGGCACGGTTATGCAGATGCTCAGGTTATGGTTAAGGTTTTTGTTTGCTCGAATATCAGTTAGAACGACGTGAACTCAGGAAGCTAGATACGAGAGAAGCGAGTATATTGCAATAGTCCAAACGCTTGGACTCTTGAACAACTCGAACATTGCTCTACCCTGATAATCTATGTCCTTGAGTTTCTGAAGTTTCTCATCCACCTGAAACTGTGAGCAAAAGCGGATTATCTGATCGATTTTCTTATCAGAAAGACGGTTGAGCAACATTCTTAGTTGGCGCATTACAGCCATGTCAAAGCCTATTTCCTGCTGCCATCCCTTCTGGTATCGTGACAAGAAGTCTTCCGAGGGATCGTTACATTGCACTGCGTGTGAAGCTGTTTCTCCAGCTATTCTGGCGCATGTCAAGCCCATTATGACTCCGCCACCTGTTGTAGGCTTAACCTGAGAAGCTGCATCGCCCACCGCAAGGAACCCATTTTGGTATGTTATGGGTAATGGTCCGCCAAGCGGGATCAAGTGATAAGAGAGGTTCTTGACATCACTGAACTTTATCTTCTTGCGTGCAACAGGATGAGCGCTTAGAAAATGCGTTAAATGCTCTTTAGGGTTGCCATGTCTCGTAGCTAAGCCGACCTTCGCTGAGCCATCTCGTTTAGGCATAATCCAAGCATAAAAGCCTGGAGCGTAACTGTGTCCCAGATAGACCTCCACAGTGTCCTCTTCCAAATGGTCAGCTCTTTCAACGATTCCGTTAACCGCGCTAACAACCAGCGATCTGTCAAAAGGCTGCAAACCCATTTGCTTCAAAAGCGTTAGGGCGCAGCCTTCTGCATCAATGACTATCTTTGAACGCAGGCTTTCACCTTTGTTTGTGTAGACTCCGCAAGCAGAACCGTCCTCGATACGAAGTTTCTTCACTCTGGTTCCAAGCAAGAGCTTGGCGCCCGCCTTCTCTGCAAGATGGGCTAAGTGCCTGTCGAACATGGCTCTGTTTACTACATAGGTCACTGGAGACGAAAAATCAACTCTAAATGTAGCGCTCAAAGGTGAATAGACAACTGCGCCAGCAATTTTGTTTTCAACGATTTCTCCCTCCACGTGCAGTCCTAGCTTGTTCAAGCCCGTAATGCTGATGTGTCCTGGGCAGTGGCTTGGCAGTCCAACTTCTTCATGCTCTTCGCAAATAACCACGTCGGCGCCTGCTTTGGCAGCTGTCAACGCTGCGAAAGAACCTGCTGGTCCTGCGCCCACAACTATGACATCAGCTTGGGTTTCCACTTTGTTTCTACTCGTTATTTCTCGCATAATTAGGCTGAGTGCATGCTTAAAAGTCCACGCAAACATCACCATTACAAGGAGATTGTCCTGTTTGGTTGACTGGCTCACCGTGCTCAATGCATGCGCTGAAAAAATGAAGAAGCAAATATGCCCACTTGTTGGATCAGCTGAGGCTGAACGCGGGTTCGGCAGAGGCGCTGGTGGCGACATCAAGAAGCGCATCGACCTGATAGCTGAAGACACCTTAACCCAAACATTGCAGAGGCATGGTATATCGTGCACTCTGATCAGCGAAGAATCGGGAGTCAAATTAATCGGAACGAATCCCTCTGAGTTTTATGTGACCGCTGATCCGGTTGACGGAACCGCCAATGCTGTAAGAGGCTTGCCCTTTACGGCTATATCCCTAGCGGTTTCCAAAAAGCCTATGCTAAATGATGTAGAGGTTGCTTTAGTGGCAGATGTGCTACGAGATATCACTTATGTGGCTGAAAAGGGCAAGGGCGCCTACAAAGACGCGCGTAGAATCAAGCCGTCGACAATAGATAAGCTGGAGGAAGCTCTTGTAGGCGTGGATTTTAGCACGTTTAAGACGCAGCAACTAGTCAACCAGCTCATGGGAGTCCTGCAGCGTACGAGGCATCTGCGTCATCTTGGAGCCAACGCCTTGGAAATCTGTTACGTTGCAGATGGCACAAGCGACGCCTTCATTGATATTAGGGGAAAATTGAGAATCACAGATGTAGCCGCTGCCTGTCTGATTCTGCTTGAAGCCGGCGGAATCATAACCACACCCGAGGGTGACAAACTCAACGTGCCATTAGACCCTAAGCAACGCGTGTCATTCATCGCTGCGTCAAACAAACCAATGTACAATGCAATTGTGGATTCCATGAAAACTTCCAGACACGTTGCTTAGGAGCGTTTTACTGCGTTTGTTGTCGCCTCTTTTCCCTCATCCTGCTTTGCTTGTGAGAAAAGCCCAAGAGCGAGTCTTGGTTGTGGCTGACCTTCACATCGGTTGGGAAGTAGCCCTAGCTGAACAAGGCATCCACGTTCCTTCTCAAACGCCCAAAATGAAGGAGAAACTGCTCAAACTGGTAGACTTGTACAAGCCCACAAGCCTTCTATTCCTTGGCGATGTCAAACACACCATCGCTAGGGTTGAGCTTGAGGAATGGATTGACATACCCGACCTGTTTGAAGCCTTAATCGAGAAGGTGGGCGATGTCAAGGTTGTGTTAGGCAATCATGATGGAAACTTGGAGCCGCTACTGCCATCCAAAGTGCAGATTCTGCCGTCGACTGGTATGGCTTTGTTCGACGCTGGGTTCTTCCACGGTAACGCTTGGCCCGCGCCTGAGCTTCTTGAGTGTCGCAGTCTGGTTATTGGACATGTGCATCCAACTGTCGCTTTTCGTGATGCTTTAGGCTTTCGCATAACAGCGCAGGTTTGGGTTAGAGCAAGTATAGGGAAGGCGCAGATGGCTAGTTCTTTCCTGAAAGGCATGGGCTTTAGAGTGAAGGCCGATGAAGATCCAATCCGAGTGTTGCAGAAGAATTTCCACGTAAGGTTCAAAGCTTCAGAATTGTATATTATGCCCTATTTCAACGAGTTTCTGGGCGGCAGACCAATAAACAGGTCAAGCGCAGGAAGGTCTGAGAGAAGCAGTCGACATATTGAGTATCTTGGTCCGATTCTGCGGTCGGGAAGCGTCAGCATTGAGGATGCTGAAACCTATCTGCTTGACGGTGCTTTTCTGGGCACCGTAAGCCAACTTAGAAGCCTGAGCTAGAAAGCTACTGCTTGCCTTGTCCTGGTTTGCGTACAAAGAACAGTATTATCCGCATCTGTGGAGTCTAGCTGTTACACCATTATGGCGTTAAAAAAGCCTTTATCAGATGCTGCAACCATACTCGATTTCTGACATTAAGGCTGGAAGACATCTCATGGAGTCAGAAATAGTTTCAGCTTTGAGTTATGTGGAACTGTTAAGGCAGAAGTATCCAGGTCTTGATTTTCCAGCTTACAAGCTGCGAGACTGGTTTTCCAAAACTTATCAAGTGTTCTTCAACTGCGATAAACCTGACAAGGAAAGCTGCCTGCAAGCAGTCCTAAAAAGCACAGGGTATGCAGCCTTCACTATATTCTTCGTTGCCAAGGAGCAGAGTGGCAGGTACAAGCTAATAGACGCCAGCTTCAGGAACTTGGGTACAGAGACATTGGAGCGTTTTGTCACAAGGTTTCATTCGCAACTGGAATCCATGACTAAACTGGGTATGCAGGCAACTGGATTAGAATATGTGGAATGCATAGGACACGGTTACGTTGAACCGTAGGCTACACAAAGCTGCCACAAAGAATCTTGAGACAGAGACCTCTAGTCCGCAGTTGACGGTTTAGCGTCAGGTTTGAACAAGCGTTTCTCATAAGCCGATCTAGGAAATCTGCCCATTTTCTGTTGACTCGACATTGCTTGACGTTCAATGTTTCTGGCTCTAGCCTGAGCCTTAGCGATTTTCGTCTTCGATGGCACTGCTGGCCGTTTTGGCTTTGGAAACCTGAGCGGTCGCTTGAAAAACTCTGTCTTCTTGTTCTCCTTCTTTCTCTTTTTGAATTCAATCTTGGCAACTCTGATGAATGTGACTGTGCGGTTGGTTAGGTCGACGTTTTCGACATGCCATCCGACTGTCACCCAAGGTCTTCCCTTCGTGTTTTTCCACCATTCGCTTTCTCTTGATGCGTTAAGTGGCAGGTTGTCTCCGATGATTGCCTCGACTTCACTGATCGGCAGCACGACTCGACCAGTGAACATGCCTCGTCGTAGAAGGTAACGGCTCAACTGACTATATTTTGTGCCAAAGCGGCGGGGAGAAACCTCTCTGCGGGCGCAATTTAAACAGATGAGATATCCGTCCTTGGTGTGTGTAGTGCATTCGAAGCAGTAAAGTCTGCCACATCGGGAACAGCGTCTCAAATAAGAGCTTGAAAGAACCCTTCCGCAGAGCGCACATTCATCTTTCGACAGCAACATCGCTCTGTACACAAAGCAACTGAAGGGTCAGAGCATGGCATTAATCTTACGTATTATCAATTCAAGAGAACGGTAGAAAAACGGCAAGACGGCAACTACTGAACACGGCGAGCAGGCTGAAAGCAGCTGGTACCATATTTGAACTAGAGTGGACTTGTGCCTACTTTCTTTCCTTCTGCAACCATCATAGTGACAGTGGAGCGAACACCATTGAGTTTCCGAATTTCATATGACACAGCGTTTTTCAGGTCTTCGATTTTCTCTGCTTCAACGTATGCCACAGCATCGTACACGCCGTAGACTGTGTAGGCTTCCTTCACGGTTTTCATGTTTTTTAGCTGGTTCACGACGTCTTGCTCCATCCCAGCCTCAGTGTTTATCAGGACGAATGCTCTAGCCATGATGTCTTCTCCTCCAATCTGCTATATGCAAATGATTCCATTAATAAAAGATTCGCAAACCTCAGATTTGCTTAGGCATAGTCTGCATTAGAGAGCAGAAACCATCAAGAACATCAATAACGAAAGTGGTCAAGAAGAAGCGCTGACTCTAGCTAAACGAACCCGATGAGGCGAACTTTGCTTCCGCACTTGTTGCACTGGATTGTCAATTCCTCAAGAGATTCACCGTTCATTCTAGTGTCCACAATTGTGTAGACGCTTTCAGTTTCATCTTCAGGCGATATTGTTACGCCGCAATTGGGACATGGAAAGTCACCGTTACCGTCAATTCTCGCCAAATCGATCGTGAATATCTGCGGGTTTGTCTGCTTCATCTCGGTCGACATCCTGTGCGGTGTTCCACATTTTTCGTTGTGTGGTGCCAGATTTATTATAACGTTTATGAACTCATAGTATGCATTCATAAAACGCATGATTAAAATACTGACGTACATCATAGCACGGGCATTTTTAGTTTTGAAACCCCATTCTGCCTATGTTGACTCAACAGCATTAGTGACAGAATGATAGAGACTAACTTCTACATTCAATGCCCCATAGGTCGAAAGAGAAGGCAGTCCTGCAGCGGCTACATAAGAAACAAGGAAGTGCAACTAAGAAACAGTGGTTTATGGTTCAGTTATCTTGATTGCTTGAGTTGGACACTGCACCTCACATGCTCGACAGAAGATGCATTGAGGCTCGTTCACCGGATCAGATTTCTTCTCAGACGTAGGATGCCCAGGTGAGTCAGTCCAGTCGAAAACGCTGACAGGACAGACTGATATGCAAATTCCGTCTCCGTTGCATACGTCTTGATCAACTGCGACTTGTGTTCCATGGACTCCAAGTTTCTCAGGCGGCTTCACTTCGCCTCTGACCTTGTGTCCAGCATGTTCACCAGTTTCAGGTTTATTCTTCATGAAATCAGGGTCAATGGGCAAATTACATTTTCACCTTCCTTTGCCAAAATACAAAATGGATGTGTATTTATGTTTTGCTTAGCCAATCGGAAGCATTCAACAATCGTTAAATAAGTTGTCTGCAACTGCTTTCCCATGGATTTCGTGCCTCTGCTGGCTTCATTCAGCATAATCCTGTTAGCGGAGCTCGGAGACAAAACACAACTCGCTGTAATCAGCTTAAGCTCAAAACAGAAATCCAGATCAGTGTTCGTAGGGGCGCTGTTGGCTTTTGCATTAATCGACGGAATAAGTGCACTCGCAGGAGGAGCTATCGCCGCTTTCATACCAGCTTTTTGGATAGGCGTAGGCGCTGGCGCCGCCTTCATCATATTCGCCATCTACACGCTATTTATTGAGAAAACAGAGAAACCGGATACTAGCAAGCGCCAAGTCGCTGTCGTGTCTTCATTTTCCTTAATTGCATTGATGGAGCTAGGAGACAAAACGCAGCTCGCTGTTGTCTCATTGGCGGCTGAATACCAAGCGCCGGCTCTGGTGTTCGTTGGAGTGATGCTGGCTTTTGCGGCTTTGACCGGATTAGGTGTCATTCTAGGCGCAACTATTTCTAAGTGGGTGCCTTTGAAATACGTGAGAATAGGCTCAGGTCTGCTCTTTATCATATTTGGCGTTCTATTCATCTGGAGCGCAGCAAGCGGAGTCAAGCTGTTCTAGCGTAGCAACTCGTTTTAGAGTCGCTTAAATACACAGTCGCCGTTTTCCCTTAGATAAGAGCGAAGCCTTGACATGACAAAGCCTAGTGTCAACGCACAATCGTGGAAATATCTGTACGCACTGTACAAGCTAGCTGAGTTAGGTGCTTCACTTCGTACTGTTAAAGTCTCAACAGAATACTTCGCTGATAAAATGAACCTATCGCAACAAACCGCATCACGCTACCTGATTCAGCTTGAAAAGAAAGGCTGGCTGAAGAGAGACATAACGCCTGACGGCTGCTTAGTCAAGGTTACAGATTCAGGACAGCAAGAACTCAAACGCTTGTTTTCCAGCCTGCGCCTCATCTTTGAAGCAGCTTATCCCCCATCGGTCACTTTGGAAGGAGTTTTGTTCTCTGGCTTAGGCGAAGGCGCTTATTACGTCTCAAAGGAAGGCTACCGCAAGCAGTTTATTGAGAAACTGGGCTTCGACCCTTATCCCGGAACTTTGAACCTAAGACTTACAACAGACTACGATGTCAAGACTAAGTCGGAATTGGAAGCTTACCCAGCTATTGAGCTACAAGGTTTTCAAAACGAGTCGAGGTCTTTCGGCAGTGTGAAATGTTATCCAGCCATCATCAAGAATAAAGTCAAAGGCGCTATCCTAACTGCCATGCGAACTCATTATGACCAATCGGTGGTTGAAATCGTAGCGCCTATTTACCTTAGAGCACACTTGAAGCTCAAGGATGGACAAAAAGTCAAAGTGGAGATTTTGACGCTACCATAACTTCATTCATGAACTCATTGATTGCTATCAAGGCTTTCGCAAGGCTTTGCCACCCAGCGTTCCCGTGTGTCGTCCTTTATTTATTACAACTTTGCCATTGACTAGCACATACTCGACGCCTTGAGGATATTGATGCGGCACAGTGTAGGTAGCTTTGTCCGCAACCTCTGCTGGACTGAAGATTGTGATATCAGCCTTCATCCCTTCAGCAATCAAACCTCTGTCTCTGAGTCCCAGTTTCTGCGCTGGTAAAGATGTCATTTTTCGCACCGCATCCTCCATCCTGAGCACTTTCTCTTCTCTTACATATTTTCCAAGCACTCTTGGGAAGGTCCCATAGGCTCGGGGATGAGGCTTACCTTTACCTAACACCCCATGCGGCGCAATGGCAGACGCATCTGTTCCAATCATGGTTGCAGGATGCATGACCACTGTATGCACATCTTCCTCGCACATGGCGAATCTTACAACGCTTACAGACGCATTTTCCTCGATTAGAAGGTCAAATGTGAACTCATATGGGTCTACTTTCTTGGCGTCAGCGATTTCAGCAACCGTCTTTCCTTCATACTCCTTGTGTCGTGTGCTTCTAGCTATAAGTGTATCATCCCATCCAGCAGCTTTAACAGGGCTCGACCAAGTAGGTGTTCCTTTCTGCATCTCTTTTTTTAGCCTTTTACGAATCTCCGGGGTCTTTAATCGTTCGATGAGCTTCGGTGAGCCTCCTTCGTGAGCCCACGGAGTAACCATGGCACTCAACCCGAAACTACCTGCGGTGTATGGATAGACATCGCAGGTTACGTCGATTCCTCTGGCTCTGGCTTCTTCCATCATCTTTAAAGTCCGCTTGACCTTTCCCCAGTTGTCTTTTCCTCCAGCCTTGTGATGAGATATCTCCACTGGCAGTCTAGCTCTTTCTCCGATTTTTATCGCTTCTTTTACAGACGATAGAAGTTCATTGCCCTCGCCTCGAATGTGAGACGTGTAGATTCCTCCATGCTTGGCTACAGCTTTTGAAAGCTCGATAAGTTCGTCGGTTTTGGCGTAGCAGCCCGGAGGGTAGATAAGTCCAGTGGACATGCCGAAGGCGCCGTCTTCCATAGCTTGTCTTAGCGTTTTCTTCATTTTCCTCAGTTCAGCATCTGTAGGTGCGCGGTCGTCGAATCCTATTGCTAAGACTCTTATGTTTTCATGTCCTACCAATGGGGCAACATTCAATGCTATGCCTTGCCTTTTCAATCGCTCAAGGTATTCTCGCATGGTCTGCCAGTTCAACTCGAGTTTTGCTTCTTCGAATAGCGGGGTGGTCTTTCTTATCTCATCCTTCAAGGGGTCATTCAGAGGCGCTGCTGAGCCGCCGCAGTT
This sequence comes from uncultured Candidatus Bathyarchaeia archaeon, assembly GCA_964386655.1. GTDB lineage: Archaea > Thermoproteota > Bathyarchaeia > Bathyarchaeales > Bathyarchaeaceae > DATETJ01. The sequence continues at coordinate 29,072 of CAYLSJ010000001.1, forward strand.
TCCGATGACTTCTGTTGTTATTCCTTGGTGGATCTTGCTGTCAGCTTTTGGATTTATGAGCAGAGCGAAGTCAGAATGAGAGTGCATGTCTATAAAGCCAGGACAGACAACAAGCCCTTTTGCATCTATTATCCTCGTCGCTTGCTCTTTCTCCAGTCTGCCGATCTTCTCAATACTGTCTTTTCTTATTCCTATGTCAGCTTTGTACCAAGTGTTGCCCGTACCGTTGACAATGTGTCCGTTTCTGATTATGATGTCAAACATGCGTTTTCACCAAATTCCTTAATGTTTCAACTTCTTTTAGCAAGACTATTTCTTATAAAGCTGTGTGACCCTTTTCTTGATCTCCAAAGAGCTGTTTAGATCGGGTTCGCCAAATCTTTTCATTCTCAGAACCTTGATTTGGAGACCTTTTTCCTCAACTGCCTTGCGTGCTAGAGCCTCAATATCCTTTTGATCGTGACCCACAGCAATGATATCGGGCTCTATGGCTTCGATAACTCTGTTCATGTTAAAGTCTTCGTAGCCCAAAATTGCCTTGTCCACAACCTTCAATGACTCAACTAAAGCTCTTCGGTGTTCCTCTGGCATCACGGTTTTTCTGCCCTTTCTCTTTTCAACAGTGCTGTCTCTTGCAACAATGACAACCAGTTTAGCGTTCTTGCCGCCTGCCTGTTTGGCTTCTTCCAAGTATTTCACATGCCCTAAATGTAGCAGGTCGAAGGTGCCAGAGGCTAGCACAACTTTGCCTTTCTTTTTTACGCCGATTCTTTTGCTTCTTGCCATGTGAACTCCACCAAGCCTAACAGTCGTAACGTGTCAAGCATGCCTTCGCAATAGGCAATTGCGATCAATCCTGTTTCATACTGTTGCTTTTCTCCATAATACTTTGCGTCACTAAGATATCGCTTTGCATGGTCTATTACTTCAGCAACCTTGTCTTGACCTTGAACTTGAGCGTCTGGTCTTAGCTTGATTTTTGCGAACACCTTCTCCGAGTTTTGCATGTATTTTTGCAGTAAAACCCGCGCGTTCATGTAGCCATCTCCCTGATTTTCTTAGGAGCCTTCGCCAACATGATGAGAGCTTCAGCCTCCATAAAATGCAGTCTTCCAGGGAGAACAAGCGAGTGAGGGGGCTTTCCAAAATCGAATCTCATGAGTTGCTTGACATAATCAGCTTTTGTTATTGGTTTTTCTGAACCTGCTCTTGCTACGCCAACTGCCAACGTGCTAGGTGTGATAACACGTTTTTGCTTCTGCTTCTCTAAGGCAGTGAGTATTTCCAACGCGTCTCTTATAGTCATGTATCTTTTCTCCCCGGCTCGAATATCAAGGAAGCAAAGCGTGTGTAAACCCATCATCTGGTTTTCAGCAATCACATTGTATGGAGTCGCACCCAGAGTGCCCCCTTCCGTGAAGGGTATAGTAACGCTTCTGCCAAACTTGTAATTCTGCAAGCCTGACAATCCCATGGCCGCTGAAACAATAGATGCACCGTGTACGATGCTTGTCCTTATGCCCCTCTTCTCAGCTCGAATCCGCAAGTCGACATGCGTAGTGGCCATGAACGGATCGCCTGGAACCAACAGAACAACCTTGCCCTTCTTTGCTCTATCCAGAATTCCTTTTCCTTCTTCCTCCTCCAAATCCCGTCTCGAAACCACGTGAATGGGCTTTTCAGTCAAGCCTTCAAGCTTCTGCAGGTCAAGTTGCGACATGAAGCTGGTGTAAAACTCCGCGAAGACTACATCAGCCTCTTTGGCTTTCCTTAGGCCTTTTAATGAAACATCCGACTCTTCGTTCAATCCTAAGCCAACGAAGACCAGTTCGCCCATGACGTCACCGTCCTTCTGGATTATCCTTCAAAAGGCTAGCCTTATAACTTTAACAAGCAACGGCAAAGCTAGCCGCTCAACAACGAAAACGCTCGCAGAAACCATAGCTAAGACATCTGCCTTACAGAGACTATTCCATTGTTCTAAGCTATTTTGAGACGATATTCACTTTGTCGATCAGAATGGGCGACGTATAGATTCTATCGAATGTTGGTCGGGTCTCGCTTCCAATTTCAACAATGTTCATCAAGGCTTGGAAAGTGTTGCCCGAAATCATCGTTTCCTTCAAAGCATACTTTATTTCGCCGTTTTCGATGTAACTCGCTTGTTTGGCTATGCCCGAAAACTCGCCGCTGTCTGGGCGAACGTTGCCGCTGAACCTGCGCACTATTATTCCTTTGTCAACTTCGGAGACGATCTCGTCAAGTTTTTTCCTTCCAGACTCTATGATAAGGTTTGATACAAGTACAACTGGAACAGTGTTGTAGTTTTCTCGACCAGCGTTACCCGTTGACTTCTTTTTCTCTTTGTTGGCGGTGAAAGAATTGTGTAAGAAGCCTTTCAGCATGCCTTTGGCGATTATTGGATTAGTCTGATGTGGCACCGCCTCTGCGTCGAAGCTGGATGAGCCTATACCCTTTGGAAGCAAACCATTGTCTGTCACGTTCAAGTTGGAAACCGCAACTGCTTTATCCATCTTGTCTATCCAAACGCTTCTTTTCCTCTGCACATTATCGGCGTTGACGCTGTAGAAGACAGGACCAAAGAGAATTTCAGCAGCTGGATCTGCGTCTAATATCACCTTGCCCACGAATGACTCGCCTTTTCTTGGTCCGATAGATGCCAAAGCTTTCTCAGCAGCTGAGCTTCCGATTTTTTCCGGTGAGAATTTGATGTCTCTTCTCAAATCGTATTCAAACGCCATGCTGGATGTTTGTCCATGTTCTTTGGCAACACAGACAATGAAACCGGTCAACAGCGTGCTCTTTTCGGCTGCGCCAACCCCGTGAGAGTTTGAGACTGCGATCTCTGTCGTAAGCGCTGAGAATTTTCCATCATCAACAACTGCACGTTTGTCATATTCTTTCACGGCATTGTAAGCTCTCATAGACAAGTCGAGCACATCAACGCCACTTAATGCTGCAACTTCAGAGTTGAATATGCCAGAAGGCGCCTTGGGAATCTTCGTCGTCGTGGGCAGTGAAACCCAGTCAGGGTTAGGTACTGATGTTCTCGACAGTTTCATAGCGGTCTTGCATGATATATCGATTCCCTTTTTTGAAAGGTCTGATGTGAAGGCGAAACCAAGCCTCTTGTCCTGTATGAATCGTATGCCCATGCCCAAGTTAACCTTGACACGTTCACTTTGGATTTCTCCCCGTTCCAATACGACTTCGATTGAGCGCGTTTTTTGTAAGTAAGCTTCAGATTCGTCTGCGTGCAGTCTTTCGCAGTTTTTTACAGCTCGTTCTGTTGTGGCTTGAGGACTCATTTTGCTGCACCTCCCATCAAGACTTTCGTCCGAAGACTGGGTCCGCCCATGCCCACGTAGTTGATTTGTTCCTTGCCGCACATTCCTATCCGCATCACGAAATCTTCGCCTATTGCGTCCACGTGCTTCAAGACATCAAAGGCGTTGCCACTAATCGTGACGCCTCGCAGCGACTCGTGAAATCTACCGTTTTTTATGTGAACGGCCTCTTGTGTGCCAAACATGAACTCACCTGTGAAGTCAGCTTGACCACTCAGTCCGCCCTTGAGAAAGTATCCGTCTTTCATGTCCTCCGCCAGTTCTTCAAGGGAATAGTCGCCTTTTTCAATGTACGTGTTTCTCATTCTGATGATTGGGTCAAACTCAAAGTTCCAAGCTCTAGCGTTCCCGGTTGGCTTTACCTTGAACTCATGGGCGGTTTCTCGGGAATGCATAAAGCCTTTCGCAACGCCTTTCTCAATCAACATTGTTTTTTGAGTAGGCACACCTTCGTCATCGTACTTCATTGTTCCGAACCCTGTTGGATATCGTCCGTCGTCCACCATCGTTACTTTTGACGAGGCGACCTTTGCACCGATCTTGTTTGCTAAGAAGCTGCCACCATAAACTAGGTCTGCTTCTGCACAGTGACCAATCGCTTCATGTGCCAGCAATCCTACAATTCGGTTCTCAAGAATAACCGGGAAAGCACCACCAGGAGCCATCGGAGCCGAGACGAGTTTATCGGCTCTTTCAGCAGCTATCTTGCCAGCGACATCTAGGGGGGTCTGGTCTAGGATTTCAAGTCCAGTTTGGGCTCCGATTGACTCGTAAGCCGAAGTTACGTTTCCTTTCTCTCGTGCAACAGCCAAGACCGAACCAAGGCACCTTACTATTCTTTGAGTGATGGAGGCTCCCTCTGAACTTACGAACGACAAATCATCGTCAATCACACCGAGAACAACATTGTCCGAAACAATAGTCTTGGAAAAACCACGGACAATTTTGTCGGTGTCCAAGACCATGCTAACAAGTTCATCTTTGCTGGCTTTTCGTGGGTCATGCTTCATCGAGGTGGAGTATTTGTCCACCCACGGCTTGACTTCACCGAGTTTGGCAACGCGTTTCTTCTGTTTTTTCGATGCTCTACCCAGCTTTGTGGCATCGTTCAACGCCTTCTCTATGTCCTTCTCGAGCGAACTCGTAGTTGATGCAAAGCCCCAGCTTCCATTGACAAGCACTCGAACACAGACTCCCTCAACAACGCCGTTGTTCAGAGTGTCCATCTTTCCATCCTTGACAGAAATAGCCAGGTTTTCTCTTCTATGATGCCGCATTTCAACATGGTCCGCTGCACTCTTATTCAAAGACTTAGCCATAACATCCAACGTCATTCAAGACACAACTCCGAGGTTTTTGGCTAGTCGGGTTACGATGCCATAATAATAAAAGGCTTACGATAGCAGTCTGGTAGATGGCTGCCTGCATCTCAATCCGCATTTGGAAGACCGTTACATCGAGTCCTCTAGGAGCCAAGAAACAGATTCGCTTGCTGTCGAAGCACGCGTGGACGCGCACAGAAGTTAAACTTATTAAAGTGATTCAAAACCTTGCATTAACGGCGTGCTATATGGAGGGCCCGTAGCTCAGCAAGGTAGAGCGGCGGACTCTTAATCCGTAGGTCAGGGGTCCAATTCCCCTCGGGCCCGCCAATATGACCCTCTAGGTTCCATGATGTCGGTTCTTTGACGATATAGTGTTCTTAGATCGCTTTTGACCTTGCTGTGGCATTCTTCTTGCGATATTTTCAAGCAGTAACATGTGTAGTTGCCTGATGATCTGGAACTTCGTTCCTTAGAGCGCTTAGCGCGTGAACTGCAAGGTCACAGATCACGTCGTTGATCGGGTGTCTTCTTCAGTGATCTTCTCAAGCTCGTAGTATCATTAATGCAGAATGTTGATTATTTTCTTGTCTTTCAACAGACTTGTCGAAACAGTTAAATGATTAGTTCCCTCTGTAAAAGTGATGGGAGGCGGAGAGGAGAGAGTACGAGGAATAGAGGATTTTTTCTTGCTTTTACTATTGTCTTAGGTCTTCCGATGTCGTTGGCGATTATTCAGATGCCGCTAATCGCTCAGGCAACGCAACATGGGCCTCGAACGGATTTGCAGATTTTCTACTATCCGAGTAGCACTGCACTATACGACGCTTTGAAAGCCGGCGAAATCGACCTCATGTACCAACCCCTCACAAGTAATCAGTACTTGGATGCGATTGCCGATCCTAAAATTCTGGTTGCACCTGGCGAGAGATTGGACTTGCGGGCGTGGAGCTTAAACAACAATGAAACAATTGCCACATATCCCGGTGTAAGGAGTGCCCTGAGCTATGTTGAGTTTAGGAAAGCCCTATGGCGATTAAGCGATAAAGTCTATTATAGGGACGTCATTTTCGGCGGACTGGCAGTTGATCTTCCTGTGCCAATAGCATCGCCTTCAAGGGAGTGGTGGAACACTTCTGTTGTAAACTACGTGAACACCAATCTCTATTTTAGCGTATGGGAAGCAAACGCCCTACTAAATGCAAGCGGGTTTGTGTACGGATCAACACTGAACCCCAGCTACAACGCAGGTGTTCCAGGGTCTGCTCGCTACATTCGAGTCTATCCGCCAGGGCATTCGTTCGCTGGGCAGAATCTTAATGCCACTATTTTCTACGCAAGGAGGGACGATGTCACAAGACTTGCTCCAAGTAGGCACCTTAGGGACAGAATGTTGGAGTCCGGCATTCCGGTAAGCCTCCTTGAAAAAACCTTCTCGGAATGCCAAACGCCTGTCGCCTATGAGCGAAACTACCACATATACTCGTCTCGATGGTCTGTATCAAGATTCCCATCGTATCTATACGGTTTATTCCATACTTCCCTTTGGATTCCAAGCACCGTCCTCGCTGGCAACATCCATGTTTCGCTCACATCACCACCTTATCCCGCCATGCCCGCAGAAATCGATGCGCAAGTTGAAAAGGTTTGGTATCCAACAAGTCATGCAGATGCCATGAAAGCAGCCAAAGACGCTCAATATCTTCTAGTTGAAAAATACGCCAACATGATACCTCTGTTGACCCGTAAGGACAACTTCGCATACAGAAATCTGCTCGGCGTCAACAACATGCAAGGCACAGGTCTTGAGAACGAGCAGACATTGTTAAATGCCTATCGTTCAGACGACCCAGCCAAGCCGATCAGAGCTGGTCAGCTTACACCGACTAAGCTTAACCAGATTTACTCATCTG
>CAYLSJ010000002.1:0-12727 GCA_964386655.1 uncultured Candidatus Bathyarchaeia archaeon
AAACTTGCCTTTCTAGCTAGGCGTTTAGCGCCTTCAACTGTGATGGAGTACATGCCATCTCTTGGGCGCAGAGTTGCCAATAAACTGCCTTTCATATAGACGTGTCGAATTTTCCCAGTTTTTCTCGAAAAAACGATTTTAGCATTGTCTGGAAACAAGGCGATGCCTGAGCCTTTGCCGAACTGATAATCTGCTATGCTTCGCACTTTCTCTAGGATTTGTTGCCTATCCTTCAAATGGCGACGCACCGCAAATACCTGACAAAGTATAAAGATAAGCGCATGTAAAACAGTTTGGGGAGCAATTCAACATGCGCTGTGAAGTCTGCGGACGAAGAATCATGGGACCTCCGTTTAAAGCAAGAATCGAAGGCGCCAACATGCTTGTTTGTGGCGAATGTGTAAAGCTTGGCTCAATGGTTTGGGAGGCTAAGACCGAGCCTCGCTTGAAAAAAGTGGCAAGAAGGATGCCTGCACCTGTGTTACCGCCGAGAAAGCAGCCTCCCATCTCCGTGGCGGACAGCGTTGAGCTTGTAGACGATTTTGGCACTAAGACAAGGTTGGCGCGCGAGAAGATGGGGTTAAGTCACCAAGAATTAGGGAAGAGAATTAGCGAGAAGGTCTCAGTCTTGCGCAAGATTGAGAGCGGAAAGATGACGCCTGACAACTTGCTGACTGAAAAGCTGGAGCATGCCCTACGCCTCAAGTTATTGGTGCCCCTTGTTGAACCCAAGGTGTCGTCTAAAGCTTTGGCTTCACGTCCGGCTTCAACTACTCTGGGTGACATCCTCAAAGTTAGCAGGCAGAAAGCAAAGTAGACTCGGAGGCAGAATGTACAAACGAGAGCAATAATAGTTCAGCGACGCCTAAACCGTGAACGCTCCAGTCTAGACGAGCTTCAAAGTCTTGCCCAATCGGCTGGATACACTGTTGCAGATAAGATGGAGCAGGTAAGGGCTGCGGATCCAAGCTACCAAATCGGCAGGGGGAAAGCAAAAGAACTCGCAGACTTGGTTCATGAGAAAAAGGCTGAAAGAATATTATTCGATAATGAGCTAAAACCTTTGCAAGCTTATAACTTGGCTAAGGAAACAAGCGTCGAAGCCATCGACCGCTTCCAACTCATCTTGGAAATATTTGCGCATAGAGCCGCGACTACCGAAGCCAAGTTGCAGATAGACCTCGCAAGGCTTAGATATGAGTTGCCCCGCGCCAAGGAGAAGGTTAACTTGGCTAAGAAGGGTGAACAGCCTGGGTTCATGGGCTTGGGCGCGTATCAGGTGCAGGTCTACTATGACACAATCAAGCGACAAATCCACCATATCCAAAGCAAGTTAAAGACCATTGGCAGAAAACGCGCTCTTCATAGAAGACGTCGATCAGAACTTGGATACTTCACGATCTCCTTGGCTGGGTACACAAATGCTGGCAAAAGCTCCCTCTTCAATGCCCTGGTCCACGAGGAAGTCCGAGTAGGCCAAGGCTTGTTCACAACTTTGTCAACAACGACACGTGCTGTGAGCCTATTGGACAGGAAAGTCTTATTGACCGACACTGTTGGCTTTATCGACCGTTTGCCTCTAACGTTGATTGAGGCTTTTCAATCGACTCTTGAAGAGACTATTTTCTGCGACCTCATTCTGCTTGTTGTAGATGTCAGTGAGCCTCATGAAGACATTGAGCGAAAACTGGGTGTGTGCCTCGACACGGTCCAGACTATTGGTGCCACAGGTATTCCCATCATAACTGCACTTAATAAGATAGACCTAGTGGAAGAGCCTGAGCTTGGGCTGAAGCTGTCGCGTTTGAAGGACTTGGCGCTCAACCCAGTGCCAGTTTCTGCCTTACATGGTACCAACATCTCGCATTTGTCGCTTGAAATGATGCGTTATCTTAAGGATTACACTAAAGCCTCGTTTGTGATTCCGTTGCGCAGTCAGAACCCTTCTTTCATTTCTTGGCTTCACAGCAAAGCCGATGTTCATAGTATAAGATATGAAGGCGACGGCGTTCATGTGGATTTTGAGTCGGTTCCTTGGTTCGCGGAGAAAGTGAGAGAGCGTGTGATAGAGCTTGGCGGAACCTTTGAAAGCTCCTAGAACAGTTGTCTTGCGGTGGGGACACCGCTTCAGAGACAAGAGAGTGACGTCTCACGTTGCACTCGTCGCCCGTGCTTTTGGCGCCTCAGGCTTCATCTTGGCTGACATGAAAGACAATGAAGTCAAAGCTACGGTTGAAAAAACCATAGCCAATTGGGGTGGAAAATTCGATTTTAAGATGGGAGCACCATGGAGGCAAACAGTTGAAGAGTGGCGAGGCAAAGGGGGCATAGTTGTCCACCTCACAGCTTACGGAGAGAACATTCAAACCAGTGTTGTCATTGACAGAATCAAATCCTTAGGCAAAGACATCTTGATCATCCTTGGAAGTCAAAAAGTGCCTAGAGAATTCTTTTCCTCTGATGTCTCTGATTTCAATGTTGCTGTTGGCAATCAGCCACACTCGGAAATATCCAGTCTAGCCGTTTTTTTCGACAGGCTGTATGAGGGAAGAGAGCTGGCAATGGAGTTCAACAACTCTAAATTGAGGATTATTCCTCAAAAACATGGCAAGAAAGTGGCAAAATCGTGAAACTGATGCTTTTCCAGAACAACAGATTTAAGGAAACTTGCATACTATTTATAGTGGAGGCCTACGAGAAGGCTGGTGTCTGCTGAGTGATCTATGTTGACGACAAAACCTTGAACAAGGTAGCCGAGGTTTTTGGAAGCGAAGAGGCAGTCAAGGTTATGAACGTGCTCAAGGGAGTAGGCGAAATCACAGATGACCAGATCGCCAACAAAACAGGCATCCGCCTCAATTCGGTTCGCAAGATTCTGTACAAGCTTTATGACCATTCTCTCGTGGCACTGAGAAGGTCACGAGACGAGAACACTGGATGGTTCATCTTCCACTGGAAACTCCAGCCTGACCAGTTGGAGGGCTTTATCCTTAACCAAAAGAGGCGTGTGCTAGAGAAGCTGCAGATTAGACTTGATTATGAAAAAAGCCATGACTTCTACTATTGTGACTCCCCTAAATGTCCGCGTACCACTTTTGAGGATGCAGTTGAATCAGTATTTCGTTGCCCTAGCTGCGGCAATCCGCTAATGCACTTCGACAACAAGCACATCATCCAAGCGCTTGAAAGTAAGGTTGAGCAGCTTAGGAAGGAGCTGAGTGAGTGAGCCCAAGCTGCCAACTAAGACTGAAGCAATAGACATTCTCGTTAAAGCAGGCTGCTCCAAAAAAGTTATTGAGCACTGCAGAATCGTTTCCGACTTCTCAGCTAAGATTGCTAGAGCTATCCAAAGGAAAGGCGTGCACATTGACACTCAGCTCGTGGAAATCAGCGGTCTGCTTCATGATATCGGGAGATCCGAGACTCACACTGTAGACCATGGATTCATCGGCGGCAAGATTGCCCGCTCGCTCAATCTACCTCCAGCAGTTGTAAAAATCATCGAGCGCCATGTGGGAGGAGGGATTCCTAAGGAAGAGGCAAGACAGCTCGGCTGGCCCATTAAAAACTATTTGCCATTGACTTGGGAAGAAAAAGCCGTATGCTATGCTGACAAACGGGTTGAAGGCTTAAGAGTCGTTTCAATTGAGCAAGCTCTAAGAACATACATTGCACGCCTAGGCAAGAACCACCCTGCCATAGACAGAATCAAGAGGTTGCATAAAGAAATCGTAGCCATGGTTGGAGAGCTGTGAGCAGAGTCACGTTGCTTGAGAAGGCATACGGCTCATTTTCAAATAGGGCTTTTGAAACAGTGCTTTCATCGCTTCTTGGCGCCCTCAGAGTCAAAACAAGAGTTACAGGCACCACAAACCGCAATTGGATTCAAATCGACATCATAGGCGAAGACGAAGCAGTCGCCCTTAAGATACTCGACAAGGAGATTGGATTAGCACCGACTTCAGCAAAGAATGTAAGTCGGTTTTCCGTTTTTCGCGGAAAAATCGTTGACTCGATCAAATCTGATATCTGCTTGCGCGTGGACATCGGAGTCGTTGAGCCTAGGGTTCTTGATGCGTTTGTTTCACTCAGGCATTTGCAGGCGCAGCTCTGCAATGGGAAAAAGTTGCCGCTCCAGCGCATTATTGAAGTTTTTTGTCTCTTTGACTTCGCTCCACTCCGCATCAGAATCACAAGCGATCTTAAGATTGAAGAAGGTTTTTGGGAAGCCGAGCTTGCCGACTCGCAACTCTCTGTATTTTCCGAGTGGCTAGAATCAAATCTTGACCGCTTGATCGTACTTGGAGCTGGCCGTAGTGAAGTTGAGGTGGCTATTGACAGAGCACATCACATGCGCGATGTTATCGGAACAGAGACTCTTGGACCTTATGAGCATGCAGTATTATGCAAACTTGGCACGCAGGCTGTTGGACTCATACCTAGATTGGGACCATACCTCCACGCCGCGAACTTGGCACCATTGTCGCCGAGGCGAATCAAACAACTACTTGAAAAATAAAACTAGCCTAGACACGGCTTGAAACAAGCCAAAGCAATGAAACGGAGCCAGGAATAACGCGCAACACGAAAGAATTCCCCGTGCCCTACTAAAGATGGTGGGCCGGGCAGGACTTGAACCTGCGACCTTCGCCTCTCTTCTGGACTAAACATTGCATTGTAAGGGCGACATCCTAACCAGACTAGACGACCGGCCCTCAGGCGGACTCACATAACTAGGATATGGATAAGCACGTTTTGATAAAAGGCTAATGCTTGTTTGATGAGAAAGCTATCTGCCATGTCTCTTGTTTCGGCTGGATCTCTCCTCGCGTATTCTCCAGTCTCTTTTTCTCTGGGTCTCAATGAAAGCTCGACCGCTGCCGCTGCTGAATTGTTCAGCTCCTGATCGCACTCTGTACTGGCTGACTTGTCTGTAGAATGCTTCGTAGTCGATTTTTTCCTCAGACAGAGCGGTTATGGCTTCGTTGAGCTTCTGCTTCGCCTCTGAGGATGATGCTTTGTCCCAAGCATCTGAGTAAACCATGTAGGCTGCATGAAACCTAAAATCTGTGGGTCTGTCAATCAACTGCTTAGAGATTGTTTCTGCCATAGCTTGTTCTGCTGGTTTGTTCTGTTCATCTGATGCATTTGGTTCGTTAGTCATAACACTCTAGGCTCAACTATTATCGATTAGTGCAATGGCAAAGCCTCATTATAAATCTTTGTTATCGCGGTGTGCACGAAACACACAAATAATCATAAAGCAACACAATCTTCGAGACGGCAACATGCGGGGTTGCCCTAGTCTGGTAGGGGGCAGGCCTGCTAAGCCTGTGGTCCCAACAGGGCCGCGCGGGTTCAAATCCCGCACCCCGCGCCAATGATAAGAATCCTGGGGATCTTACATCACGATTAAAACTGTCTCGGGCGAGTTTGAGTTCGACTTATTTCAATGTGCTTGGTGTTAGAAACTATTTTAAACGAAGAGAGAAAAGGGTTGATCATGAACAGACCAGTTTCTATCCTCGGTTTTGCAGGTAGCTTAAGGAAAGACTCTTACAACAAAGCGCTCTTGCGTGCAGCTCTCGAACTGCTCCCGGAAGGCGCTAGCCTTGAAATCTTTGATCTCAAAGGCATTCCTCTTTTCAATCAGGATTTGGAGGATCGGATGCCTGCTATAGTAAGGGAATTTAAAGCTAAGATTAGTGCGGCGGATGCGATATTAATTGCTGCTCCCGAATACAATTATTCGGTTTCTGGTGTCCTCAAGAACGCTATTGACTGGGCTTCGCGTCCATATGGAGACAACTCTTTTGATGGCAAGCCAGTTGCCATAATGAGCGCGTCGATAGGAATGCTTGGAGGCGCGAGAGCGCAATATCATCTGCGTCAAGTGCTTGTTTTCCTAAATATGCATCCCATCAACAGACCTGAGGTCATTGTAGCCTACGCTTCTGAGAAAATCGATGAAAGAGGCAAAATCAAAGATAAAGCAACAAGGAAACTCATCAAGGAACTACTTGATAACTTGGTTGCTTGGACTAGGCAACTGAAACAATAAAGTTTAATTGCGCCACAACATTATGCCTAACAGCATTCCATAGGTGGCTATAATGATTATTCCTGTTCGCTGCTTCAGTTGCGGCTTTCTGATCGGTGACAAATGGGAAGACTTCGCCACGCGGGTTAAGGGAGGCGAAGACGCGGGCAAGGTTTTAGACAATCTAGGCGTTAAGCGATATTGCTGCCGCCGCATGCTGCTATCACATGTTGAGGTTATTGATGAGATCTTGAAATTCTACGAAGAGGCAGGTAAACGCAAACTGGCTAAAGCCCTCTAACCGCATCAATAGGTGTTTGAGGAGCCACATATTTCATTGTCAACCATTGTCAAAAGCCTAACTGCACGAAAAATCTTCAACATACGAGGAGAAGAGACAATAGAAGTTGATGTGGCAACCGAGAACGCATGTGGACGAGCCTCAGCGCCTGCAGGAGCCAGCAGAGGAAGAGGAGAAGCAGTGCCTTATCCCAAGGGCAATGTAAACGCAGCTATCAAAATAGTCAAGAAGGTCATCGCGCCAAAATTAATCGGACAAGACGCGCAGAAACAAGAGAAAATCGACGAATTACTCCATAAGATAGATGGTACTGCTGACTTTCGGAACATAGGTGGAAACACTTCTTATGCTGTCTCATTAGCTGTAAGCGAAGCTGCAGCTGCCTCGAACGGGGTTCCACTTTTTCAGCATTTGGCAGGCAAGTTAGCCAACGAACTGCCACATCCCCTCGGAAATGTCCTAGGCGGAGGACGGCACGCAAGAGCAATGGCTCCAGATATTCAAGAATTCCTAGTCTTGCCTACAAACGTGAAATCCTTTTTCCAAGCCGTGAAGACGAACACGCGAGTCCATCAGACAGTTGGCACTATATTGGAAAGGAAAGACCCTACGTTCACTGGTGGAAGAACTGATGAGGGTGCGTGGGCGCCAAACATAGGAAATGAAGATGCATTGGACATGGTGGTCTCAGCCTGCCAGGAGGTTTCTGACACAACTGGAGTCCAATGCGGTGTAGGCATGGACATGGCTGCATCTAGCCTTTGGAAGCCAAAGGAGAAGCGTTACCTGTACAAGAGAGACAGAGTCAAACGAGGTACGGGCGAACAACTTGACTTCGTCATGCGTCTGATCAAAACCTATAAGCTTGTTTACGTGGAAGACCCGTTTCATGAAGAGGATTTCGCAAGTTTCGCAGAGCTGACAAGAAAGGCGAAGAATTGCCTAATCTGCGGCGACGACCTTTTCGTGACTAACATAAGACACTTGCAAAAGGGAATTAAGATGGGTGCGGCTAATGCCACAATCATCAAAGGCAACCAAGTGGGGACACTTACGGACGCTTGGCAAGCAACTCAACTGGCTGAGAAAGAGGGCTATGTGCCTATTATGTCGCATCGCTCTGGTGAAACCACTGAAGCTCACATAGCGCATTTATCTGTGGCGTTTCGATGCCCGATAATCAAGGCAGGCGTTGTTGAAGGCGCCCGGACAGCTATACTGAACGAACTCATACGAATTGAAGAGATGCTTAAGGAAAGCGCTAAAATGGCAGCAGTGACACTATAGGAGGAAGGAGAACGTATGTCAACAGAAGAAGGGGAAAAAGAGAAACCGTCCACAACCGATGCGTCAGACATTCCAGTTCCGCTCGAGGCTTCAGCGGATACATCAGTCGCTCAAGGCGAAACGGAAATGCGAGTAGAGGAGGAACTCCTCTTGCCCCAAGACACGCTATTGTCTGCTGGAATACATATTGGCACGAGAATGAAAACCAAAGATATGGCTCCCTTCATATACAGAGTGCGCCCAGATGGACTGTTCGTCCTAGACGTGAAGAAAACCGATGAGCGCATCAGAACTGCAGCCAAATTCCTTGCACGCTTTGAGCCATCAAAAGTCGTGGCAATAGCCGCACGCCTCTACGGTCGGGAACCAGTTAAACGGTTCTGTGAACTCACAAAAGCAACTCCAATAATTGGACGTTTCATTCCAGGTATGCTCTCGAACCCTCTTTACGCTGGACGCATTGAACCTAATGTTGTAGTTGTTTCTGATCCAAAGGCTGATGCGCAGGCAGTCAAGGAGGCGGGAACTATTGGCATTCCAGTGATAGCGCTGTGTAGCACTGACAATGAATTTGCTGGCGTAGACTTTGTTGTTCCAACCAACAACAAAGGTAGACGAGCACTGGCGGTTATCTACTGGCTTCTAGGTCGTCAGATTCTGCGTGAAAGAGGCGAACTTCCTCCAGACGGTAATCCAACTCTTACGATCGACGACTTCGAGGTGAAATTGGCTAAAGAAGAGTAGCCCTCGCAGCGAGGCACAAGACCTTGAAAGTCAGACCCCCCGCTTATGCTGGAACATTCTACGAGGGCAGTGCCCAGTCTCTGAAAGACCAGATAGATGCCTGCTTTACGCATGAACTAGGACCAAGAGCCTTGCCAAAGGTGGCAGATAGCCGGCTTAAAAGCATAATTGGGATGATTAACCCTCACGCCGGCTTCATGTATTCCGGACCCGTAGCAGCATGCGGCTATTATCGTTTAGCCCAAGATGGCAAGCCTAACACTGTCGTGATACTCGGTCCTAATCACACTGGAGTTGGCAGTGGCTTGGCAATCATGAAGGAAGGAAAGTGGCGCACTCCATTAGGCGAGGTGGAGGTTGACACAGAAGTTGCAGACAGCATCGTGAGGAAGTCAAGTATTGTTGATGTTGACGATGTTGCGCATGCGCGCGAGCATTCAATCGAGGTACAGCTTCCTTGGCTGCAATACTTGTACGGTTCAAGTTTCAGGTTTGTTCCAATCTGCTTTCTCATGCAAGACTTTGAGTCGAGCCGCGAGGTTGGCATGAGTGTAGCTAAAGCCTTGAAGGACAAGAACGCCCTGGTAATAGCCTCAACGGATATGACACATTACGAACCGCAGAAAATGGCTGAACGAAAAGACAGAACCGTGATCGACGCTGCCATAAAGCTCGATGAGAGAGAGCTATACTCTGTAGTGGAGAGAAACGTTTCAATGTGCGGTTATGGACCAGCTGTCGCTGCAATGACCGCTGTGAAAGCGTTAGGCGCAAGAAGCGGCGAACTAGTCTGCTACAAGACAAGTGGCGATGTTGTAGGCGACTACTCTGCTGTCGTGGGTTATGCTTCTCTAATATTCAAAAGGTAGTTTACTCATGGCAGGTGTGAAGAAAGGGGCTGTTACGGCTTCTGCGCCAGCGAAGGTCATTCTGTTTGGTGAACACTTTGTTGTTTACGGGGAACCCGCTGTTGTTCTTGCAATTGACAGACGAGCAAGCGCTACCGCACAACTCAGAAAAGATGAGCGAATAAGCATAAAATCCGTTGATCTGCGCGTTGCTGGAACTTTCAAGGGAGATAGATTTCAAGCTTCAAAAGGCGGCTCAAAGGCGCGTTTGAAACTTGAACCAATCAGAAACGCTGTTCAACAAGTTCTTAAGAAAGCCGAAACAAAAACCGGTATAGACGTATCCATCAAATCTAACATTCCCATCGCTGCAGGTTTAGGCTCGTCTGCAGCCGTCGCAACGTCAACAGTCGCCGCAGTCAGCAACCTTCTAGGAGTAGAGCTTACTCGCGACGACATCTTCCACATGGCTTACGAATCCGAAAGACTCGTTCACGGCACGCCGTCTGGAATTGATCCAGCCATTTCAACCTACGGCGGAACTCTTCAGTTTCAAAGAGGCAGGGACTTCATCGACCTAGGCGTGCAGACAAACATACCATTGGTAATCGGCAACACAAGAGTCGAGCGATCAACGGGTGAGCTTGTTGCTGAAGTGCGCCGGGTAAAAGAAACCTTTCCGTCAATAATCGACCTAGTTCTTATTACAGGCGCAAGAACCGCGTTGTTAGCGGTTGAAGCGCTTAGAAAAGGAAACCTTCAGACCGTTGGAGAGTTAATGAACATCAACCATGCTTTGCTCTCTGCTGTAGGCGTATCTCATGAATCTCTTGAGCGTTTGATATACTCTGCGCGAAATGTCGGGGCTTATGGCGCCAAGCTCACAGGAGGAGGCGGAGGTGGTTGCATGATAGCATTGGCAGAGGAGAACAAGGTGAAAAAAGTCATGGCCGCCATCGAACGGGCTGGAGGCATAGCTTTTCAAGCCCGCAAAACCGATGAAGGCGTCAGAATTGAGAAATAAGCCAACCGTTCTAAAACTCGGCGGCTCCGTCATAACTCACAAAAGCAAGCCTTTCAAAGCCAATGTTGCAGCAATAAGAAGACTTGCCCAAGAAATCGCCCAAGCCAAGATACCGCAACTAATAATAGTACATGGCGGCGGCTCTTTTGGTCATCCTGTTGCGAAAGAATATGCAATAAACGAAGGCTTTCGAAGCGAAGCATCTCAGCTTCTTGGCTTCACAAAGACCCATCAGGCAATGATAAGCCTGAACAACATGGTTTTGGAAGCTCTAATACAGCATAATATACCCGCCTTGACCATTGCACCGTCTTCTTGTCTCGTCTCGAAGCATGGTCGAATAACTGCTAGCGGGAATGAGCCATTGAAACGATCTTTGCAGCTTGGATTCGTGCCCGTGCTTTACGGCGATGCTGTACTCGACTCTGAAAAAGGTTTCAGTATATTGTCTGGCGATCAATTGGTGGCTTCGCTGGCAATTCAGCTTGGCGCGGAACGAATCGTGATAGGCATCGATGAAGACGGTTTGTTCACAGCTGACCCAAAAGGACAAGGACCAGCCAACCTGATAAAAAGGTGCACATTGAGCAAGCTGGTGGCACTGCAGAAAAAAGTTGAAGACACAACTGCCGAGGACGTAACAGGTGGTATGCGAGGCAAGATAACTGAGCTCATGCCTGCAATTGAAGAAGGAATCTCAGCTCTAATAGTCAATGCGTGCACACCTCAAAGAATCTACAAAGCCCTGCGAGGCGAAGAAGTCGTCGGTACACTTATCCAGAAGGAGTAGGAGTGAGAAGCGGTGTTGGCTGAGAAGACTGAAGAAAGAAAAGACGAGCATTTGGACATCTGCTTACGAGAGAATGTTCAGGCAAGGCGGTTGACGACAGGATTCGAGGAAATCCATCTCGTGCACAGAGCTCTGCCAGAAATAAACCTAGACGAAGTAAATCTGTCCACTAAAGTCTTCAACCACAAGTTTTCTGCTCCATTAATCGTTGAATCGATGACTGGCGGCACAGACAACGGAGGCAAGATTAACGCAGCAATCGCAAGAGCAGTGGAGGAACTAGGCTTAGGAATGGGAGTTGGAAGCCAACGAGCAGCATTCGAAGATCCCAAAGCTGAGACTACGTTCACTGTAGCGCGCAAAGAGGCGCCTAGTGCATTCATCGCTGCAAACATTGGCGCAGCTCAAATTGTGAAAGGATACGGAGTCAAAGAAGCTCGGAAAGCGGCCAAGATGCTGAAGGCAGATGCCTTGATGATACACCTGAATCCTTTACAAGAGGCTATTCAACCAGAAGGTGAGACTAGCTTTGAAGATGTTTTGCCACGCATCAAAGCCATTGCTAAGGGCCTGAATGTACCAGTTATTGTGAAGGAGACAGGCTGCGGAATATCTGTCTCTGACGCTAAGCGACTTGAAGCCGTAGGAGTGACTGGAATCGACATCGCAGGCGCTGGTGGAACAAGCTGGGCAGCAGTTGAGTATTATCGAGCCAAAAAACAGAGAAATGAAACCCATCAAAGACTGGGCGAAACCTTCTGGGACTGGGGTATTCCAACAGCTGCCAGCCTTGCAGAGACTGTGCAAGTCCTTCGCATTCCAGTGATTGCTTCTGGAGGACTGCGATCGGGAATAGATCTAGCGAAAGCCTTGGCTTTGGGTGCAGGGCTCACGGGCGTGGCGTATCCTGTTCTAAATTCCGCTTCTCACAGTGTAGATGACGTCAAGAGAAGGATACGTCTCTTGTTGGATGAGTTGAGGATCACTATGTTCCTGGTAGGAGCGGATTCCCTTACAAAGCTTAGAAGAGTGCCTCTGTTAGTCACTGGCAAAGTGGCAGAGTGGCTTGTGGCACGCGGGTTTGAGCCTCAGAATTATGCAAGAAGGGATCTGTGAGGGTCTTCAAGACAAAGGTGAGAAAAATGAAAATGGATGTGGAGAAAATGATTGAAGAGAACATTCCGATCATCGACAAATTGATTGAACGTTATATTCCAAAGGAATATGACAAGTCAGCGATCGTGTTCTCTCTAAATCCGCCTAGATACGATTACAATCTTGAAGCGCTAAACAAGGCTGTTGCTGAACCCATATGGGATTTTCTTGAACGTGGGGGCAAACGTTGGCGACCATCCCTGTTTCTGCTTGTTGTTGAAGCCTTAGGAAAGGACCCTGAGGGCCTGCGGGAATTCGCAATCATTCCAGAAGTCATTCATAACGGAACTATAATGATAGACGATATCGAGGATGATTCTGAGCTTCGACGAGGCAAGCCCTGCACTCACAGACTGTTTGGTCTTGACGTGGCAATTAACGCTGGAAACGCCATGTACTACCTACCGCTCTTGGCGTTGCTGAAAAATCGTGAGAAACTGCGAAGCGACACATTGAGCCGAATTTATGGAATCTACGTGGGCGACATGATAAACCTCAGCTTGGGTCAGGCAATGGACATAGCTTGGCATAAAGGCTT
>CAYLSJ010000002.1:12827-24460 GCA_964386655.1 uncultured Candidatus Bathyarchaeia archaeon
ACATGATAAACCTCAGCTTGGGTCAGGCAATGGACATAGCTTGGCATAAAGGCTTGGCAGACGCTGACAAACTCACTGAAGCCCAGTATCTGCAGATGTGCGCTTACAAAACTGGCACCTTGGCTAGGATGGCTGCTAAGTTAGCTGCAGTCCTATGCGAGGCAAGCGATGACACTGTTGAGCGGCTCGGGAGATTTGCCGAAGCCTTAGGCGTAGCCTTCCAGATTCAAGACGATATTCTTGATTTGACTGGAAAGGAATTTGCAGCCAAGAAAGGTGGAAGAGGACAGGACATAACTGAAGGCAAGCGGAGCCTCATCGTGATTCACACCTTAGAGAAAGCGAAACTGGTCGACAGGAAAAGACTACTTGCGATCTTGAAAATGCACACCAGTGACCAGAGGCTGAGAGATGAAGCCATCCAGATAATGCAGCGCTACGGCTCAATCGCATATGCCAAACAGTTCGCCAACAGGCTTTTGACTGAAAGCTGGAAGGAAGTAGATAGGCTACTTTCACCATCTGCTGCAAAGGAAAAGCTCAGAGCATTTGCTGAGCATCTTATCGAAAGAAAAATGTAGAAGTATTAGCGGTGCAATCAGAGCGCGTATGTCATGGCGGAGAAAACTGAAAGAGAAGCGATAAGGAAAATCGTACTCTTGAACGCGGTCAGTCATGGTGGAAAGGCGCAGTTTCAGCCTGTTTTAGGGAAACTGCTCATTGAACTGCCTCAATTGAAGGCAAGGATAAAGGAGCTGATGCCGTTAGTTCAGGAAGTTGTCATCGAGGTGAATAGGCTTCCTCTGGAAGAGCAGAGGAGAATAGTTCAGGAGAGATGGTCTGAGGCTCTGGTGAAAGAGAAGGTTGAGGTTGAGAAGGTTCTGCCGCCCTTGCCAAACGTTGACAAGTATGAGCGTGTAGTGACACGGTTTGCGCCGAATCCCGACTGTATGCTGCATCTGGGCAACGCCCGCGCCATTGTGCTATGCGATGAATACGCTAAAACATATAATGGCTCTTTCAGAGTGCGGCTTGAAGACACTGACCCACGCTTGAAGAGGTCTGCTCTGCCTTTCTACGAAGCCATTCCTGAGGATTTGAAGTGGCTTGGCTGCAAATGGGATATGGTAGCCATCCAAAGCGATCGTTTGCCTGCTTACTACGAGTATGCTGAGAAACTCTTGGCTAACGGCGGAGCATATGTTTGCACCTGCAATCGCGAATCATTCCGTAAACTTGTCGTCATCGCTGAGAAATCCTGCCCTTGTAGAGATCTGCCTGCAAGTGAGCAGTTGACGCGCTGGAAGTACATGCTGAATGGAACATACAAAGAAGGTCAGGCTGTCGTACGGATTAAGACGGATTTGAAGCATCCTAATCCTGCAGTGCGTGATTGGCCTGCGTTGCGCATAATTAATCCGAAGAGGTATCCTCATCCTCGGGTTGGCGGCAAGTATCGTGTTTGGCCTCTCTATAATTTTTCTGCTGGTGTTGATGATCATTTGATGGGCATAACCCATATCATTCGGGGCAAGGAGCATCTTACCAATCAGACTCGGCAGGAATACATGTACAAGCATTTAGGATGGGAGTATCCTGAAGCCATCCATTATGGGCGGATGAAAATCACAGGCGGTCTGCTCAGCAAGTCCAAGATAGTGGAGGGAGTTAAGAAAGGTGTTTTCACGGGTTGGGATGACCCAAGATTAGCTACGTTCATTGCTTTAAGAAAGCGGGGAATTCTGCCTGAAACCATAAAACGTCTGATAATTGAGGTTGGTCCTAAGACTGTAGATGTCACATTGAGTTGGGAGAACCTTTATGCTATGAATCGAAAACTGCTTGACCCAATAGCTGACCGCTACTTTTTCGTGCGAGACCCAAGGAAACTCAAGGTCACTGAGATTCCAGAGACTATTGTCGCACAGCTTCCATTTCACCCAGACGACAAGAAACGAGGATTTCGTGAGTTCAGAATCGAGCCGCAGAGGGGCTCAGCTGAATTCTGGATAGCCACGCAAGATGCAGACTTTCTAAGAAAGGGCAAGGTCATACGGTTGATGGGGCTCCTCAACATGAAAATCGGAAATGTGGAAACAGGGGTGATTGAAGCAAGTTATCACAGCAGAGGGCATGAAGAAGCAAGAAAGCTGGAAGCTCCATTAATCCATTGGGTACCAGCGGAAACAGGCATTCCCTGTGAAGTTGTTATGCCCGATGCCACTGTGGCGCGAGGTATAGCAGAAGATACATGCCGAAAACTCAAGCCAAATGATGTCGTCCAGTTTGAACGCTTCGGATTTGCTCGAATCGAAAGTATCAACTGGAAACTGATAGCTTACTATGCCCATCGTTAGTGACATATCCAGCTGCCAAGAAGCTAAGGAAACTCCTTAACCATAACTATGAATTCTTTGTCGGCTGCTTTTTCTCTGAAGCCTACTTTTTCGAAGACATGGCGTGCTCGGACATTGGACGGGTTCACGCGCAATTGAATCTTTTTTAGGTCTAGCTTTTTGAAGCCTATGTCAAGGATTAGTTTCATGGCTTCAGTGCCGTATCCCTTGTTCCACTGTTTGCTATCTCCGATGAATATTGATGCTTCGGCTTGATGTTGTCTCCAGTCAATATTTCGCAGTCCAATCGTCCCAATGAGCTCAGATGATTCCTTAATTTCGATGCCTAAGACCAAGTCGCGCGGACTAGTGTTGAGAACTCTGAGTTGTTCTACTCTGTCCTTTACTCTTGGAACTTTTTGAGCACCTACTAGCGCTGCGACTTCGGGATCTCGAAGCCATCCTACGTAGGGCATAGCGTCTGTGTCGGTCATAGAACGTAAGCAGACAAGTCTTCCGCAGCGTCTTTGTTTAAGCAGCAATCGGAATCATATCAAAAAGCGGATTTCGGGTCTTTTATCACTTGTGGCAAGTGGTCATACAGAAGTGACTTGAATCTCCTGTTCACTGGATTGGCTCTTAAGATGGGGCGGTCGTCTTTACATTAATCAGGGCGTATTGTAAAGATGTGTACTTACAGTTGGAGCAGCTGTTAAGGCGAGGGTGGAGTCGACTGGATTGGTGAAGGCTAGAGCCCATGTTTATGCAAGTGGCAGGGTTCAAGGCGTGTTCTTCAGAACAGAAACCCAAGACGAAGCCATAAGACATGGTGTGACAGGTTGGGTTCGAAACATGCCAAATGGAAGAGTTGAAGCTGTATTCGAAGGAGAAAGGGACAGGGTTGACAAGCTCATAGAATTTTGCAGACATGGTCCACCCGGCGCTGAAGTGTCAAGGGTTGAGGTGGTTTGGGAAGAGTACAAAGGCGATTTTAGAGAGTTTAGAATACGGTATGGTTATTGACTTATGGATAGTGCGGCTGCATCGAATTCATCTTTCGCCCGCCCCGAGTCTAGACCATATTTTGCTGAAGCACCTTGTTATTGTATTAGCCGTATTAAGGAACTTCTTTTTGAAACGTCTGCCATAATCGAGATGAATCGTTACAAGAAAGCATTAAAACATGTTTTGAAAGATGTTTTCGGGTCAGCGAGAAAGTCTGGGTGATGGGAAATTGAGAGAAGATTTGAACAGTTGGCATTTCTGCGTGAAGGGTGAAGATATCCCCTTGGCTCTTTCGAGGTTTCTTACAGCTTTTGAAGAATTGAGAGTGCGGCTGGCACCGCTCAAATATCCGAATCTTGAGATCAGTGATGAAGGTTATCTCTGGTTTAACATAGATGCGTCAATAGGAACCGTGGAAGTGCTGGCGTTTCCGTTCGGATTTGAGGATTTGAAGGAGCCCTTCATTGCTGTTTCAACACCTAGTAAGGCAGAGGACATTAAACCTAATGCCCTTGAAAGACTGCTCAAGACCTCAAATGAGGTTACTGAAGCGCTGCTTTTCGCGAACAAAAGTGGACTAAGTGTGCTTGAGATTCTTAGTGCCTACAAGCGTGACCAGCATCCGGCGCTGGCTTTCACTTCAGATTTTGAAGAAATCCTCAGTCTGAAAAACAAAGGCGCTTTTTTCAGTTACTTAGGGGTTCGCTTTCGTGTTTCAGGCAAGACCGTCAGTGAGGTCGAGCATATGATAAGAAACATTGTTTCCAGACTGGAGGGCAAGTGACCGTCTTATCTGGGCTCTTTTGGAACACGGAAGTGGGATTCTTTTCCAGCACTTATGTATTCGCCGCCTTCGCCGCGAACCAAGGAAGCAATCTTAGCGAAGTTTTCCGAACCCAAATACTGGCGGGGCTTGATCACTATGTATTTTCCCGTATCCTCGAAGAACAGCATACTCTCTAATTCCTTTGGGAATACGGACCTGACTTCAGCCGCATTTCGCATTAGTGCTGCTGGTGGACTAGGTGCTGCTGGTACGGGCGCAGGAGTAACAATGCCTGTTGCCTTCAGCTGCTTCGATATGTCGGTTAAATCCTCTGAGACTTCTCTTAAAATGATTAGGAGTTGGTCTATTCTTTGCGCTAGTTCTTCAGCTGTTGGTTTCTTCTCACTCATGTAATCGCCAGCTTATACTACTTTTTGACGTGGAGCTTCCATTTCTGTTTTGCCCTTGATGTTTCATTGTGAAAGGATAATAGAGTCCTTTTGACCAGAGTGAGGTTTAGAGGTCTCTCAGCGTGCTGGAAATCGACGGCAGCCAAAAGAGCGGCAGCGGCACCATATTGCGTTTGTCAGTCGCCTTAGCTTCCATCATGAAGGAATCACTTCACATCTTCAACATACGAGAAAAGCGCGCTCAGCCTGGACTGCGACCCCAACACTTGGAAGCCGTGCTCACAGCCGCCAAACTCTGCAATGCTGAGGTTAGAGGCGCAAAACTTGGCTCACGCGAACTCTGGTTCACCCCAGGCGACATGATCGGCGGCGATGTACATGCTGAAATAGGAACTGCGGGCAGCATACCCATGCTTGTGCTAACAGTTCTACCAATGTGTGCATATGCGAAAAGTCCCGTGCGTCTGCATGTGACTCGAGGTGGAACTGACGTGAGAAACGCGCCGACAATCAACTATTTGAAACATGTGCTGCTGCCAATGTTGCTGCGCATGGGTTTGAAAGCTTCGTTGATGATTCGGAAATACGGTTATTATCCAAAGGGGATGGGCGAAATCATCCTTGGGGTTGAGTCATGCCCAAGGCTAGATCCAATAAAGATTGACAGTTTTGGAAGCCTAAGACACATTCAGGGAGCGTCTGTCTGCACCTTTTTAGCTGATCGCAGAGTTGCTGAACGACAAGCGATGGCAGCTAAAGAACTTCTCAAGTCTGCAGGCTATAATGCTGATATTGAAATGGTGAATGACGTGTCAAATCCGCTTCAGAAAGGAAGCTCCATCGCACTGTGGGCTGAGACTGATACAGGCGCATTGCTTGGCGGTGACGCAATAGGCGAGTTGGGCAAACCCAGCGAAAGAGTAGGGCGTGAAGCCGCTGAGAATCTGCTTAGAGAGTTGGAATCTAAGGCAACTGTTGATTCGCATCTGGCTGATATGCTGGTGCCTTATGCTGCATTAGCCCGAGGCAACACCGTTTATCTCAGCCGCCTTGTAACCGAGCACTTGGACACAAACATCTGGTTAGCTGAGCACATTCTAGGTGTAAAGTTTCATGTAGCCAAAGCTGGGAATCTGTACAAGGTTGAGACACTGGGTCGTAGTTAAGCTAGTTGCCCTAATCTAGGCTAGGAGGCATTGAGGTAAAGGATTTAAGTCTCGGTTGCTCTGGTTGATTTCTGGTGGATACAAATCATGAGTTTGTGGCAGCTTCGATTGTCCCTACTTGGAACATTAGCAATAATCATAGGTTTGTCCACGTTGTTTTTCACAGCCTTTCTCTTGTTTGCTTTCCAAACCGTTGACTTCTTGCTATTAGGAGTCTTCGTTGTGGGCTTCAACATCATCCAATGGTTGATTGCACCCTATCTGATAGACGCTATATACCGTGTACGCGAAGTCACTTCATCTGAGAAACCTAAGCTTCATGAGATGGTTGAAAGACTAAGCCAGAAAAGCGGCTTGAAAAAGCCTCGAGTCATGGTTGCGAACATTCCGATTCCAAACGCGTTTGCTTACGGTTCACCGATCGCTGGCTCAAGAGTCGCAGTCACATCTGAGCTGCTGAACACGTTGGACGAAGAAGAAGTTGAAGCTGTTGTCGGTCATGAGCTAGGGCACTTGAAGCATCGTGACGTTCAAGTCATGATGTTTGTCTCTATTCTTCCAGCAATCTTCTACTACATCGGCTACTCCATGCTATGGTCATCAGCTTACAGAAGCAGAAACGATAGAAGCTCAGGCGGGGCTGCAGCAATAGGCGCAATTAGCCTTATAATGTATTTCATACTGACCATGTTCACATTGTATCTAAGCAGACTTCGAGAGTACTTTGCAGACAGCCACAGCGCCAACATAGTTGAGGAAGGTCCACGCAAACTATCCGAGGGCTTAGCCAAGATCTCGGATCGCACAAGTAAACTGAAGCGTTCTCACAAAGGCGTGGGCACTGTGGGCTCGTTCAAGGCATTGTTCATATCCGATCCCGATAAGGCAGAGGCAGACTCGGCTGCTTTATCCAGGGCAATGGGCTATAGAACAGATCAACGCTTGGTTGAAGATGTCCTAAGAAGGGAAGTCTCAGCAATCGACCAGCTGGTTGAATTGCTCTCAACACATCCCAACATTGTGAAGCGACTGAGAGCGCTGCAGAAACTGGCTTAACAAGGCACTTAACTGATAAGAGTCTGTGCTATTTCGCGGCAAGTTGCTTAGAGACTGCTGAACACATGAGCACTTAGCGTTTCAGCTTCTCGCTTCCATCGCTATGCTCATAGGTCAGGGATAGCTCCTTCAGCAATCTCTAAGTATTTTCGCTCGTGAATTTGCGCCATCCAAATTGTTTTAACTCTGAGGTCTTTATGCTATAGCCGTGTGATGCGAGATGCCCAAGTCAACGAGCGACAAAGTCAGCACACCTATTGTGTTAGTGAATTTCAAAACCTATGCTGAAGGCACAGGCAGAAATGCGCTTGCACTTGCCAAGGCTTGTGAGAAAGTGAGTTTGGAAACAAACGTCTGCGTAGGCGCAGCCCCCCAGTTCACTGACATCGCAGTTATCGCAAGTGCAGTTTCGATTCCTGTTTTTTCCCAGCACATCGACTCTGTTCAGGCTGGAAGCTTCACTGGACACGTGCTACCCGAATCTGTCAAGGAAGCTGGGGCTGTCGGCACGATGATAAATCACTCTGAGCGACGGTTGAAACTCTCTGACATCGATGCAACAATAGCACGCGCCCGAGAGAACAAATTGGTATCAGTTGTATGCTCCAACAACGCGTCTGTGAGCGCAGCTGTTGCTGCTCTTAAGCCTGACATGCTTGCCGTTGAGCCTCCAGAATTGATTGGCACAGGCATACCCGTGTCGAAGGCAAAGCCTGAGGTTGTGTCTGGCACGGTTGATTTGGTCAGGCGAGTGAACCGTGACATTGTAATTCTTTGTGGTGCGGGTATAACTCGAGGTGAGGATGTGGCTGCGGCGTTGCGGTTAGGCACCAAAGGCGTTTTAGTAGCAAGCGGCATCGTCAAAGCGAAAAATCCATATGCCGTATTGTTAGAATTCGCTGAAGCCATGCGAAATCAAGGTTAGCATAGTGAAGGGACACAGCAGTTGAAGGTTGACGTTGAGTGTGCACCGTGCATTCTTCATCGAGGCTACATGGAGATTCTTGAAGCCACAAGTGACAAAGCCCTACAACATAGAGCGATGGCAACACTTACACGCCTCTTGTACAAGGAATTCAAACCCACCGCGGTTCCAGCCAAGCTTGGAACCAAACGTGACCGCTTGGTCAAAACAATCACGGGCTGCGCTGACCCTTACGCCAAGAAAAAGTGGCTGAGCAATAAGCGAGCCTTAGAGGGTTTGCCTCAAGTAAAGGGGCTGGTTGCCCAAGAGAAATCAGGTGAGGCTAGGTTTAGAAAAGCCTGCCTATGCGCTATAGTTGGGAACATCATTGAATTCGACATTCCTGAACACGAGTTTAAGTTTGAAGACGTCTCGAAACTTGTGTTGCATGCGCAAGAGGACTTAGCTGTTGATGAGATATCTCAGATTTTCAGCTCAGCGAAGAATGCAGAGGAAATCCTATATTTGGCTGACAATGCGGGCGAAATAGCGTTTGACACTCTGCTTGTGGCTGAATTGAGAAAACTCGGTGCCCGTGTGGCTGTGGCGGTGAAAGGGAAACCCATACTCAACGACGCCATGCTGCAGGATGCAAAGGCAGTTGGTATGCAGGAGGTGGCTGACGACCTGCTGTCAAACGGGAGTGATGCCGTGGGGCTGATGTTAAAGGAGTGCTCCAAACGTTTTGTGGCTCTGTACAGATCAGCAGACTTGGTTGTGGCTAAGGGCATGGGACATGTCGAAACCTTGACAGAGACAAAAGTGACAACGCCTCATGCGCTGTTGCTGCGGACAAAATGTCAGCCCGTAGCCAGTTATTTCGGCACTGTCAAAGGCAAAAATGTGGCAAAACTGATGGTTTAAACGCTTTAAGCCCTTTCTCCATATTAGTAGGCATGTTTAAGGAGACTTGAGTAGTTGACGTACGTTTTTAACATACCCTTTCACAACAACCTGAAGCTGAAACATGTTATTGATATGGTGCGGAAAGATGTTCGGTTGTGGACGTTTTGGAAATGCGCTAATGTGATGGCTATTGACCGCTTGGGCTACACTGACCATGGTCCTACTCACGTTAGGATTGTTGCGAACTCAGCGCTGAAGATATTGAGAATCCTAGTTGACAATAAGGTAGTGCCGAGTATCGTCAAGAATTATGGGATGAAGAACGAGGACGCCGAAGTTGTGGTTGTATTGGGCTCTATTTTCCATGATTTGGGCATGATAGTTACAAGGCAGAGGCATGAGCAAATCAGCGTACTGTTCGCAGCTGAATTCATTGAGAAGCATCTGCATGGAATATACAATGAGGAAGAGAGAGCGATAATGACTTCAGAGGCTTTGCATGCAGCTGTTTCGCATGAGGTTCCAGGGAAGCCGTTAACTGTTGAAGCAGGAGTAGTGAGCATAGCAGACGCCCTAGACATGGAAGAAGGCAGAGCTAGAATACCATTCGAGGCTGGAAAAGTTGACATTCACTCAGTCTCAGCACTGTCCATCAAGAGAGTGGAGATTCAACAGGGCAAGGAGAAGCCCGTAACTGTAAAAGTAACGATGACCAACCCAGCTGGCGTGTTTCAAATCGACCAGCTATTGAAGCCGAGACTTGAAAACTCGGGGCTCAAAGCCTACATTCACGTGACAGCCGAGGTCATCGGTGAGAAGGAAAAGAAGATACTGGAGAAATTCGAAATCTAAGCCTCATGTCTCCCCTCGGACTTGGACATGCTGCACGAAGCCTTTAAAGATTAACCGCTCCATAATCAGACAAAATGATTCCTATGACCACTCTGCCCAAGATGACTGTTGAGCGAAGTCTTCTCTCAGATGTCGAAAAGGCGTTGAAGACTGAGTGGCTGGTCACAAATGGTTTAGGCGGATATGCATCCTCCACTGTTTTGGGCGTGAACACCCGCAAATATCACGGTCTGCTCGTGGCTGCTCTTAATCCACCTGTAGATCGGCATGTACTTCTGTCCAATATCGATGAAGAAATCCGAATGAGCAATAAGCGGTATCACCTTGGAGCAAATGAAACCACAGCTGGGATGCAGCCGAAAGAAGCGCTCTTTCCTGTCGATTTTGCCCTGAACCCATTGCCAACCTACACCTACGAAGTTGAGAGGCAGCTTCGACTCACAAAGACGATACTTATGCCTTACGGAAAGAATGCTTCGGTAATCATATATGAAGCGGCAAATGCTTCGGATGAAATGGCAGGAATCTCTGCATCGCCGTTGGTAAACATGAGAGGTTTTCATTCGGTCACGCAGAAAGACCAAGTGCGATGGAATACGGTGTTGAAAGACTCTGATCAAATGCTAATCGCACGCCCCTCTGCAGGTTTTCCAGCATTGGTGTTGTTTTCAACTGATGGTAGCTTCGTGGCTGAACAGGGAGAGTGGATTGAGACCTATTATCGAGTTGAGGCAGAGCGCGGAGAAACCAGCGTCGACTATAATTATAGACCTAGGTCTTTCGAGTTGAGCCTCGCACCTCATGAGACTAGGAGGTTCTCTATACTGGCGGTTGCAGGCAAAGATGAACATGAAGCCGAGGCCACTTTACGGACAATCTATAAGGATGCAGCCAGTGTCGAGGCCCTTTACCAAGCGGAACTAGAGAGAAGAGCAGACCTATTAGCTGGCTTCCAGAAGCAACACACTGACGTTCATTTTGAAGATTGGCTGGAATGGCTGGTGCTGGCTGCTGATACTTTCCTAGTCAATCGCCAGTCCACGAATACCAAGTCTGTCATTGCTGGCTATCACTGGTTTGCAGATTGGGGACGCGACTCCCTCATCTCACTACCTGGCTTGACACTTGTACTGGGGAGATTTGAAGAAGCAAGAAGTATCCTTCAGACTTTCCATCAACACTGTTATGAGGGCTTGATTCCAAACAATTTCCCAGACGACCCTCAGCTGCCCCCAGCCTACAACACGGTAGATGCATCACTCTGGTATTTCAACGCGGTTTTGCAGTATTTGAAGTACACAAATGATTTCGCCTTTGTTCAAGAAACGCTTTGGTCTACGTTGCAGTCGATGATTGATTATCATCAACGTGGCACGCTTTTCGGTATCCATGTCGATACAGATGGTTTGCTGGCTCATGGTCCGCGGTTGACATGGGTGGATGCGTCGGTCGATGGCAAACCAGTCACGCCGCGAGAGGGCAAGGCTGTGGAGATTCAGGCGCTGTGGTACAATGCTCTCAGAATCATGGAGTTGATTGCTAATGCCTTCGCTGAGAAGGATAAGGCTGAATCGTATGGTGCGATGGCTGAGAAAGCCAAGCAAAGCTTCTTAGAGAAATTCTGGAACCCGCATAAGAACTATTTTTTCGACGTGATAGGCAATGGCTATAAGGATGAGTCGTTGCGACCCAATCAGATTCTTGCAGCTTCACTAGACTTCACCATGCTGGATAAAGTGAAAGCTGAGCTTGCAGTTGAGGCTGTTTGGAAACAGCTTTTGACCCCGTTTGGTCTCAGAACCTTGTCAAGCAGTGACCCTCGATATGTTGGAAGATACAGTGGAGACCGAAGACGGCGGGATTATGCCTATCATAATGGCACGGTTTGGCCTTGGCTGCTAGGACCATTTGTCACTGCGTTTCTGAAGCTGAGAAATTATGAAAGTCATTGGCGTAGCATTGCTTTTGAGAACTTCCTTAAGCCTCTGTTCACTGTGGAGCTTAGCCGTGCAGGTTTAGGTTCGATAAGTGAGATCTTTGACGGTGATACTCCGCATGAGCCAAATGGATGCATAGCGCAGGCTTGGAGTGTAGCTGAGCCTTTGAGATGTTATGTAGAAGATGTGCTGTTGAGAAGGCCTCCTTACGAGCAGAGAATCTTAGCTTATGTATAGCTCTGTTCTTCGATAATCATTATTAGCTGTCTTTATTGATGCTAACTTAATAAACAAT
>CAYLSJ010000002.1:24560-28318 GCA_964386655.1 uncultured Candidatus Bathyarchaeia archaeon
TGTTCTTCGATAATCATTATTAGCTGTCTTTATTGATGCTAACTTAATAAACAATAAATACCGACAGTCTATGTTACGTTGATTCTGCCACTTGCACATCGAGTGTTTGGTGTGTCGCTTTGCCCGATGTTTGCCTCATCTTTGAGGTTCATCAACCCTTCCGTTTGAGCAGGGGCTTCCATGCTAATCTGCTGGCGAGACCTCAGGTGAGGAAAAGCGACTTGTTTGACATGTATTTTGACCACACATTAAATCGCGAAGTGTTTGAACGCGCGGCTCGCAAGTGCTATTTTCCAGCCAACGGCATCGTTCTTGAGCAAATTGACCATTTCAAACATGAGTGGAAGCAGTTCAAAGTTGCCTACAGCATAACCGGAGTGTTTATTGAGCAGTGTGAACGCTGGAATCCCGACCTAATCGAATCGTTTAGGCAATTGGCTCAAACTGGCTGCGTCGAATTCTTCGATGAAACCTACCATCACTCCTTAGCCAGCCTGTACGGTTATGACCGCTCCGAGTTTGTTGAGCAAGTGCGCATGCACAGGGAACTTATGAAAGACCTGTTCAACTACGAACCCAAAACATGCATCAACACAGAATGTCTCTACAACAACGCCATAGCTGCAACGCTTCAGAGCCTAGGCTACGAAGCCACAGTGACAGAGGGAGTTGAACGCGTCCTCCAATGGCGTAGCCCCAACTACGTTTACAAGGCTAAAGGCTCCAACTTGCGCATCCTACTGCGCAATTACCGCCTCTCAGACGACATTGGATTCCGCTTCACAGCACGATGGTGGAGTGAGTGGCCACTGACAGCGCAGAAATATTCTAGTTGGCTGGCTGCGTCGCAGGGTCAGGTCGTCACTTTGTTCATGGATTATGAGACATTGGGTGAGCATCACTGGCCTGAAAGTGGCATACACGATTTTCTGCGTTGGCTGCCAGGCGAAGTCGTGAAGTGGCATCATTTGAACTGGACACTGCCGATTGAAGCTGTGCGCAGGCATCAACCAGTTGGTGAACTCGACGTTCATGAA
Organism: uncultured Candidatus Bathyarchaeia archaeon; assembly: GCA_964386655.1. Taxonomy (GTDB): domain Archaea; phylum Thermoproteota; class Bathyarchaeia; order Bathyarchaeales; family Bathyarchaeaceae; genus DATETJ01. Next base: position 25,598 of record CAYLSJ010000002.1, read on the forward strand.
TATGGTTCAATCTCGTGGGCTGATTTGGAACGTGACATCACTGCTTGGCTTGTGAACCCGATGCAATGGGTCTGCTACAATCAAGTGAAGCAGTTGGAGCCTCTGGTGAAGGAGATAGGCGACCAAGACCTGATTCGTATGTGGCGTTATCTACAGGCAAGCGACCATTTGTACTATTTGAGCATGAAGGGCGGCGGTCCAGGAGATGTGCACAGCTACTTCAACGCATTGGGCACCCCGATTGAAGCCTTCACAGTCTTCTCCAGCGTGCTCTCAGACTTTGAAGCTCGCGTCATGCTTGAATTGCAGAAGCCTGAGTGGGTGGCGCGGCGCATACTCCGCTCCTACCAACATGAACGTGGCTTTACCTTTTTCCACGAATTTGCCAGACCCACACAGACAACTGTGCACAGTCTCGAGGAGTTAAGTTCAGCGCTCAACGTGGTCGATGCTGGTTCCATTGAGTTTCACAACGAACGCGGCGATTTTGAACGATGGATAAGACATGTGATAGGTGACAACATCCTAGCGGACAAGCTACGCGGCTTGGCAAATCAGAAGGTGAGAGGCGAAGCTCTCAGAAAAAGAATAGCCAGCACTGTTGAGCAACGAATCAAAGAACTGAAAACGATAGCAAAAGGGTCTGAATAACAGATTCCATTTGCTGCTGCCGCTTAGACAACAACTGCACTAAAACACGCTCAGGTTAGAGGGTTGATTCCGCAAAACCATTTAATTTCAACAAGACATAAAAGAAAAACATCGTGTGTAGTTAAGGAGGCATAGTCTTTGGAACTCAGCCGAATCTTTGAAATCCAGAGGAATTTTGACAGGCAGACTGGTTGGAATCAATATGAACAATGCGATTCCCCAGAAAAAACAGTTGCCTTCATGGAACATCTGACTCTGGTACTTGTCGACGAGTTGGGAGAGGTTTCTCGTGCTAGGAAACGATATTTGAGAGACAAGCAGCCGCTCGATGTTGCCACCTTGAAGAAAGAGATGATCGACATGTTCATTTTCGTTATGCAAGGGTCCATGGCTCTAAAGATGAACTTGGAAGAGGAATACATGCAGAGAATGAGGCAAAACGAGCAGCGATTCCTTGAGAAGACAGAAACTGGGAGTCAACAGCCAATTGCCTAACCATGCTACATATTTGACAGTGTCAATGTTGAGAATCAAGCGGTGATGAATCAACTATGCAAGCGGTTGTGATGGCTGGCGGCGGGGGCACGCGTCTTCGACCCTTAACTACGAATCGCCCCAAGCCTATGGTATCAGTTGCCAACAAACCCATGTTAGAACACACGCTTGACCTTTTGAAGCAACACGGTTTCGAAGACATTGCTCTCACGCTTCATTACCTGCCTCACATCATCAAGGATTATTTTCAGGACGGGGACGAATTCGGCGTCAAATTGACCTATCTCGTCGAGGAGAAGCCTCTGGGCACGGCTGGAGGCGTGAAAAACGCTGAACGCTACCTAGACGGAACATTCACAGTTTTTAGCGGAGACGTGCTCACAGACATAAACCTCTCCAAAGCGCTACGTTTCCATAAACAGAAGGGCGCTCTGGCTACAATAGTTCTGACTCGAGTGTCAAATCCAACAGATTATGGCATAGTCGTCACGGACAAGAGCGGCAGGATCACAAAATTCTTGGAGAAGCCTAGCTGGGGAGAAGTCTTCAGCGACGCAATCAACTCGGGCATCTATATTCTTGAGCCTGAGGTTTTGAAACATGTGAAAACTGACATGGAATTCGACTTCAGCAAGCATTTGTTTCCTGCTTTGCTGGAGCTGGGCGAGCCTCTCTATGGCTACGCTGACAACGGCTACTGGTGTGATATAGGCAATACTGTGCAGTATCTGCAAGCCAATTATGATGCATTGCAAGGGCGTTTGAAAGTCAAGATTCCCGGGAAAGAAACGAACGGCGTTTGGGTCTGTGAAGACGCTGAAATCGAAGATTATGTTGAGATAAAAGAACCCGCTTTGATCGGCAGTAGGGCGCGAGTGCGAGAGAAAGCATCGATTGGCAGCTTCTCAATAATCGGCAACGGAGTTACTGTGGATGAGAAAGCTTCTATCAAGCGCTCCGTTGTGTGGAACAACACTGTCATCGGTTCTCGAGCAGACTTGGTGGGTTGCGTTGTCGGAGATAAATGCACAGTGCGAGATGCTGCCATATTGCTTGAAGGCGCTGTCATCGGCGATGAATCCATGATTGGCAGAGGCGCCACAGTCAAATCGGGCATAAGAATATGGCCTGGCAAAATGATTGAAGCAGGCGCTACGGTTACAATGGACCTTAAATGGGGTATGCGCTGGATGACCTCGTTGTTTGGCAGTCACGGTGTCACAGGGCTGGCTAATATTGAGATTACGCCTGAGTTTGCGAGTAAGCTCGGTGTGGCTTTTGGCTCTTTTTTGGGCAGAGGCGCTAGTGTTGTGGTTGGAAGGGATACGCATCGTGTTTCACGTATGGTGAAGCGGGCGGTAATGGCTGGTTTAACCGCGGCTGGAGTGGATGTGAATAACTTACGGATTTGTCCTGCGCCCGTGGCTCGTTACATGATTCGCAGTTTGGGTGCAACTGCTGGCATCATGGTGAGCATGTTGGAAATTGATCCTCGCATGGTGAACATTCGTTTTTTCGACTCCAGTGGCATGGAGCTAGACCGCGCGTCTGAGAAGAAGGTTGAGGGCATTTTCT
>CAYLSJ010000003.1:0-27445 GCA_964386655.1 uncultured Candidatus Bathyarchaeia archaeon
TGCGAATGGCAGCCTTGTTTTCTACATGAACTCTCAGATACGCCTGTTTGCAGCCACAGCCCTTCAACTGCTCCAAAGCAAACTGCACGAGCGCGCGCTATACCCGTACCTTCCAGAATAGGTTTCAACGTTCTTGTTTTAGGGTATACAAAGAGAGCACCGAGAAAACCGTGAAGAAAATCCCTGACGCAGCGAATATTGGCATATATCCTAAGGATTGGGCGACAAATCCGGCACCCAACACGGAAGAGAACTCAGCAAGCCTCACGGGTATGTGGAGCAATCCTATATCAACAGAGACAGTCACTCTATTGTCCGTGGCTCTAGCAATTATAGACTCGAAGAAGCCTAGTCCAAGGCCACTTGCGACAGCCAGTGATAAGAAAAGCGCAGGAAAGAAGAAGCCTGAGCTTGCCAACAAAAATGTTGCAAACAAGGCGATTAGACTCTGAACTGCAACTCGTCCAATTTCTAACGGGACCTTTAAGGTGCAGATTGCCACCAAAAAAGAAACCACATTGAAAAGCATAAAGGCCATCCCTATTGAAATATAACCATATCCCAGTTTTTGAGCCATAAAAACTGGCAGGAGCAACGCTTCAAGAGGATATAGCGCAAGGCTATAAAATAACATAGCACATGAGACAAGCCAGAATGTTTTACTCCTACCTCTCGGATCGAGCAAGGCGATTGCATTTAGAATCTTTGGCTTCGAATTCCTTTTATTAGCGCGCCAAAGCAGCGCAGCAGGAATCCCTATGATAGATGACGCTACAATCAAAATGCCCAGCGTAAATGAAAACCCAAGGTAAGCAATCCCAAGGCCCGATACGGCGCTACCGATAGCAAAGGACAACACTATGACAGCAGATATCCTTGTCGCTTCCTTTCCTTTTTGTTTGGGTGACAATGAAAAGACTGCAGTTCTGTTCACTGCCCAATAGGAAGATTCTTTCACTGCTTCTACGATCTTTCCAAGAAGAAAGACAAAAGTGGAGTTTGCGAGAAAATATATTGTAGTCGAAAGAAGAGTTCCAGGCCAGTTCAATAGGATAAAGAAAGGAGCCCATCCCAGCTGATCTGCAACTGCGGCAAACAATAACCGGACAAAAAGGAATACTAGAGGTAGAATAGATATGACGAGGCCAATCTCTGCCAAATTGACGTTTCTCTCCAAAAGCAACAATGGGATTGTTAATGCAAGTCCTCCTGATACGAAATAGTTGAGGAATGTTATTACAACTATTCTCTTCATCTACCCTTCCGCCAACATATAGTGGAGTGATATAGATCTATTTTTGATTGCCTTTTAGATTTGGCAGCGTCTTGAAATTAGTAGCGCGCTAGTGAGATTTCGATATGTCAAGGCGCCCACACTCAAACGAAGCTTAACTCATCCACATGATAAGACAGAATACCCTGTGTTGATGTGATGGAAGATAAGCAAGCGTCATATAGAGTTTCTTTAAATCATTAAGACTAAGCTAAGAAGGGTTTGACTATGTTAAGGCACGTCGGCAATTGGCTGAAAAAGGTTTTGGCGTTTAAAGGCAACATTCGAACCCTATCCATAACCTCATTGGTAGGAGGAACATCCCTTATCCTGCTGAGAGTCACACTGCAACCCTTTGTCTTAAGCTTAGGAGTCTCCATGGCCTTCGTTGGGCTTCTTGAAACTTTTGGAGGTCGAGGCGGAGTGATTACATCGCTTATACAACCTTTTGCTGGCTGGCTTTCCGATAGAAAAGGAAGAAGATTATTCGTCATTCTAGGAAGCGCCTTTTCATTCATAGCCTTGACCTTTAGTGTTTTTGCAAGTCATTTTCAGATGTGGATATGGCTGGCTCCTGCCCTAATGGCGTTGGGGTTATCTGGAATAAGTCTGCCAGCGGCTGACTCAACTGCAGCAGAATCTGTGGAGATAAACGAAAGAAGCATGGCATTTAGTGTCATAATGTTTTTTTCGTTACTTCCTGGAATATTCGCCTCTGTCCTTGGGGGTTTCATCGCAGATAAATTCGGCTTCACCTCTGTGTTTCTGTTAGGAGCAGTTCTGCAAGTTTTCAATTTTATCTTGATTTGGTTTCTTGTTAAAGAAACATTGCAAACCTATTCCAGAATAAACTTTTCAGAGCTAGTAAAATCTTTCAAATCGCTTTTGACTCCAATCAAGAATTTGAGAGGCTTCTATATTGCAATCACTTCTGACTCATTCTTTTGGGCGATAGGCGCCGCAATACTCTCTGGGCTTCTTCGCAAAACATATAATTTCTCGAATTTTCAGCTGGGTATGATGTCAAGCATATTGTTTGTTTCCTCAGCCTGCTCTCAGCTACCAATGGGCCTATTAGTTAATAGGTATGGATGCAAGAAGCTGTTGCTGCTTTCAGAAATTATCGGAATTCTAATGATGGCAGGATGGTTGACGTTTTCCAGTTTCGAAGCCTTCGCCTTTCTTCAGATTCTCATGGGCTTGGTCGTCACAACATGGGTTCCTGCAATAAAAACATTTTTGGCGAATAGCGTTCCAGAAGAGAGTAGAGCAGAGGCTTTAGGGAAGCTAGCAGCTTTTAGGGGTTTAGTTGGATTTCCTGCGCCTTATTTAGGAGGCTTGCTCTATGACACGATGGGGTTCGCGGCGCCGATAACAGCTGGTCTCATTGGCGTAATATTCACGCTGATCCTCATTTTCCTACTTGTGCATGATCCGTAAGAACCCTTTCTTGAAGCGTGCGAAGAGATCAGTGTCATCGGGGCTTGAGGTGCGCGAGGCAGACTCTCTAAGCCCTGTTCTTAAGCTTCACTGAGCTTCATGTACTTCTTGAAGAATTCCATCATCCTCTTGTATGAGTCAATACGATTTTCAAGTCGCCTAAACATATGACCTTCGTCTGGGTATATCTTGTATTCAAACGTTTTTCCATGCTTCTTAAGAAGATCGATTACTTGATAAGCCTCTGTGACAGGGCATCTTGGATCTTTAGCTCCATGAAGTATGAGGACGGGAGCCTTAATTCTATCAAGGAAGTAAATTGGCGATCTGTCATGATAGAACTCTGGATTGCTTTCAGGTGTGCCCACTTTCTGAGCGTCAGAGAACTTGAGGTATTCCCTTTCTGTCTCGTACTCGGTTTTCCAGTTGAAGAAGCCAACCATAGTGACTCCTGCAGCCCAAACATCAGGATACTTTGTCAAGGCAATCATAGCCATGAAGCCGCCGTAGCTTCCGCCATATATCCCTATTCTATCAGGGTCTGCAAGTCCCGAGTCTTTCAGATAGTTAGTTGCTGCCACAACATCCATGAGGTCTCCTCCGCCAAGGTCTTTGTCGCTCATGCGCAGAAACCTGCGACCATAGCCCGTGCTGCCCCTGAAGTTTGGAGATATAACTACGAATCCATTAGAAACCAAGAACTGAAAGTACGGGTTCCAAATGTTCATGACTTGAGCCTCAGGTCCTCCATGAGGTACAACTAAAGCAGGCGCTTTTCTTGCTCCAACTCTTATGGGCGTATAAATCCAAGCTGGAACCTCTAATCCATCTAGTGACTTGTATCTGACGACTTTAGGTTCTGCAAGCTCTTTTCTGTCAACCTCATTCCATAGAGACACAGTTATTTGTTCAAGCTTTCCAGTCAAATCCACTGTCCAGATATCTGGCGGGTTTTTCGGACCTGAATAGAGAAAGAAAGCCTTGTCGCCTTTTAGGCTCCATGCTGGGAATGTACAGACTCCTTCATTGAAACCTAATTGTTGCGTTTTAGCACCCTTTAGAGGTTTAACCTTCAGCAGCAGATTTCCTTCGATGTTTTCCGTGAAGGCCATCTTAGAAGCATCTGGCGACCACGTGGGAGAACTCTTCTCAAAAGATGTTTTCTCAAACCATTGCTCCTTTTCATTTTCCAGATTGTATACACAGACATTGTGGAAGTTGTCGACGTTTGATGTAAACGCCAGTTTTGCGCCATCTGGAGACCATGGATCTTGTCCGATTCCGATTTCGCCTCTTGGATGACTCACAATTTTCTTCGACACTTTATCTTTCATGTCCAGTAACCAGAGGCTTCGATTTATGAAGCCTCGAAGGAAAGCAGCGTATCTACCGTTGGGTGATAACGAATGCAATAATGCTGGTTCTTCGCCTTCGGTCAATCTTTCGATTTCGCCTGTTTCCGCGGAAAGCCTAAATAGATTCAGGTTGTCTCCGCCTCTGTTGGATATAAAAACAATCCACTTGCCGTCGGGAGTCCACCTTGGGCTGTGATTGTCGTGAGGGTCATTTGTTAACCTAGAGGGTTTGCCACCGTCTGCGTGAATAGTGAAAATGTCGAAATTTTCATCACCAGCTCTGTCAGAAACATAGGCAATTTGCTTGCCGTTCGGCGACCATCTCGGTTCTAAAGCTGACTCTGGTCCTTCTGTAAGTTTGCGGACTTCTTCGCTTCTAAGATCCTTTATGTATATGTCCCATTTGCCCTCTTTATTCCACGAAAACGCTACTTTATTTCCATCAGAGGATACATCAAATTGGAAAACCTGTGGTACTCGAGTTAAGGCTTCAAGAGAAAGAACTTTAGTCATTTCCTCACCTCATGCGTGTTTACTTACAGCCTAGGCTTTAAAAGTCTTTATTTGGGTTCTTGCTCCGGGTAGCAAGAAAGATTTATCCACAAAAATCGTGGCTATATGATTGATTGTTAAAGGTGAGCTTTCAAATGAGTGAAGAAAACGAGTTTGATTTCAACCACTACTTCAAATACGAAGAATTGACTTTGTTTCTCAAAAAAATGGAGGAAAAACACGCGGGTATTGCCAAGCTACACAGCCTTTGCAAAAGTAGTACGGGCAGAGATGTATGGCTCCTTGAAATAACTAACTTTGAAACTGGACTTGGAAGAGACAAGCCCGGTTACTACATTGATGGAAACACTCACGCCAGCGAGGTCGCGGGCTCCATGGTTTGTCTTTACACGATTCGGCACCTGCTAACAACATATGGGAAAGACGACTTTGTGAAAGAGCTTCTGAACTCTAAAGTTATATACGTTCTACCCAGAATCGATGTAGACGGAGCCGAAGTATTTCTCACAACACCTCAAGTCTGGTTAGGAACTGCGAAATTCTACCCCTTCGCTGAAGAGGAATGGGGAAGAAGAGAGGGGCTTTATGGAGAAGACGTGAATGGAGACGGCTACATTACCCAAATGAGAATTAAAGATCCAAATGGCGACTGGAAAATCTCAGACAAGGATCCAAGGCTCATGATTAAGCGGCGTCCAGAGGAAACTGGAGGCTCCTATTATAAGGTCTATTTGGAAGGGTTGATACTCAATTATAGAGGAGATGAAATCAAGATAGCCCCAGCAAAGTATGGAATGAACTTGAACAGAAATTTTCCCGGCGATTGGGTTCCTGAGAACGTTCAACCTGGAAGCGGGCTTGTCCCCATCTCAGAACCAGAGGTAAGGGCTGTTGTGGATTTCTGGCTTAGCCATCCTAACATTGGAGGCATGGTGACTTATCACACTCATGGAGGAGTGATTGTTAGAGCGTTTGACAACAAGCCTGATTCAGAGTTTATCGAGAAAGATCTTGTTCTCTTCAAGACAATTGGTGCAATGGGTACCGAGATTACTGGTTACCCAGATGTTTCTAGTTTCGAAGAGTTCACCCGTGATAAGAAGAAGCCTCGGCACGGATGCACAGATGGCTGGACCTATCTAAGCCGAGGCATTCCAGGTTTTTGCTTGGAACTTTGGGACCTAGCAAAACATTCCGGTCTAGGTGGCTTCAAGGAGAGGGGAGGAGTCTATTTCAGATTGGATGCGTTGAAAGAGGAAGATGCCCTTAAGCCTCTTCTTTGGTTGGACAAAGAGCTGAACGGACAAGGTTTCAGCAACTGGCATTCGTTCAAGCATCCTCAACTTGGAGATGTGGAGATAGGTGGTTGGAGTATGAAGTTTACTTGGAGGAATCCTCCGGAGAGGTTCTTAGGAGAAGAATGTAAAAGAGTATTTATGTTTCCTCTAAGACATGCGTCTCTACTACCCCTAGTTAAGATAACGAGTTCAAAAGCAATCAAAGTTGCTCAAGAAGTCTTCAGAATAGAGATGATAGTAGAAAATCTAGGCTTCCTTCCAACAAACATTTCCGAACAAGCTGTTCAAGCTAATGCAGTCAAGCCCGTTGTTGCCTATATCGGATTAAACGAAGACGCGAGTCTTCTCATCGGTCGAGAATGGGTTGAAATAGGACATTTGAAAGGCTTGTTTGATAAGCTTCCAGAACTGCCAGCGCCAACAATGGAAGAGGGTTCAAAAAAGAAAATCGAATGGATAGTGAAGGCGGTGAAATCTAAGAAAGTTAAGTTGACTGTGCAGTCGGAAAAAGGAGGCACAGACACCAAAGAGGTGCAATTAGAGTAAACCCCCTCTTGTTCTTCTACAAAGTTCTAGAGAGTTTGTTCAACTGCTCCCGTTTATAAACATACATCTGCGAATTGAATATTCTGCAATCTGCTAAATGAGATGTTGCTCCGAATTTCCTACCGTCCTAGAAATATCTTCATTCGGAATAGTTATCCCCATCCAAAAACCTTTAAAACCTGTTTCCAATCCTAATTGTCGGGAACCATGCAAAAGAGCTCACTTTGGTCTCTTGGAAGAATTTTTCTGAGAGTGTGCGCCTTTGGAGTTGTCATATTCATAATCTTGAATTTAGCTGCGCGCACTTCTGGGGTAGGCTACACTACTCAGTACAGACTCGTATCTGGAGAAGCTTTGGTGTATGGAAAAAGTGGGGGACCACGTACAGCTGAGATGAATGTCATTTCCTTAGAAATCTATTACAACCCTCTACTCTTTCCAATGAGCCACTTGTCAGGAAATGGCAAATATTCTGGCATAACCTGGACACTTCAATATCCTGAGGAAAATGTGGAAGAAGTCGCAGCATTGATAAGAGTATTTCGGGAATTGCCAATTAATCTGCCTTATCTTTTCACGGTTAGTTTTGTATCTGGTTTAATCCTAGAAGAACTAGCGTTCCATTTATCAAAAGGGCGGCTTGAAAGGAAAGGAGTTATGAGTAAAGGAGAGCTTGTCTAGCACTCCTTAGGACCATGTTCAATAATTAGTTACCAAACGATCGTCTTTTAAGAAAACCTTTGGAGCAACCACTTGCATAAGAAGGTTTATAGTGAGAATTATCTGCTAGGACGGATTCTCCATTATAAAGATTAAGATTCTGATGGTTGAATTTAACCGATCATAAGGTCGAAAGGTTGATAAAATCGCAGAGCCTATATTTTTCTTAGCATTGTTAAGACGCAGTGTGGTTTCTTCTTTGAACAAGCGTTTCTTGGCTTTCGGAATAATTCTTCTATTTCTAGGGGTTGTTCTCGCCTCGAACTTCAACTTGCCCGTAGAGAAGCCCCCTCGAAACGTTACGGTTGATAGTGTCTCACAAGCTTGGGCATTTTCTAAGAAAAGCAGTTTTGAAGCAGGGGATATCGTGGTCGTGCGTCTCGTAGCTGGAGAAGGCTGGTGGACGCTTTTTGCAAGAGCTCCTCCTGGATACGCCCACCCTGTTAATATGACAGTAGTCGGTCCCACAGAACATGAAACTACCTTCATGGTTTTCTTTGCAGCGATGTCGCAGCCTGAACCTGACCCAGAGACCGGAGAGATTCCATTATATGTGTATAACATTACATACGCCAAGCCTTTGAGTGAAGATTTGGAGTTTAGAGAACCTCGTGAAATAGGAGGAATCGTTAAACGTGCTGGTGAATACTTCGTTCGTTGTGACAGGGGAACGTACTGGCCACGCTCTCCGCCATCTGAGCTCGTATTATATAAGGAGGTTCATGAAAAGGAATATCCCTACGCCTTTCTTCTTCCCGTAGGAACAGTATTCGGTGTCTCAGGTGTTGCCGTATCAATGTGGGGAGCCAAGGGTGAAAGACATAAAATGAGAACTAAGCGGAAAGCAAAGCGCTGAATATTAAGCTGAACAAAGGCTGTATGTGCGAAGCCTTGATTCTTGATTTTCAGCTTCAACTAGGTCTGAATCTGTCAAATAGTAAGGTATAAAAAGATATATTTCATATATGATGCCTCACATTCGAGATATGGCGGAGAAGGTTTATGAAGAAAGATACAGTCACGATCTTAATTGTTACATTGATTCTCATGGACACCCTCACTTTTTTTGCCGACTTATCACCTTACGTATACGCTAATAGCACGAGTTTTCCAACGGTCGGTCCATCAGTCTTTGTGGACCCATCAAACATTACGAAATTTTTTGGCGAGACTTTTACTGTTGCTGTGAAAGTCTTCAACCTCACAGGGGTGTCTATCTCTCAACCTGGCTTGCCTGAGTTCAAGATTCCTTTGGGTAATCTATATGGCTTAAGCATTCAATTGTTTTGGGAGCCAACAATCATAGAGTATGTCAGCCATACTGTGACTATCCCTGTGGAAACCTATCCCGAGGGCATACTGCATGACCCGGTTATGGAAGTCATAAATGAGGTGAATCCCTCAGCTGGAACATACCGCATTGATTGTGCCTCTGTGGCTCCAGACGCTTCACCGTTCAATAATCCAGGCGCCAATAGCACAGTTTTCACCATGACTTTCAGAGTCATAGGGAAGGGAGCAACCCTTCTGCGCCTACCAATAGAAGAAATTGAACTTGTTGACAACACAGGCAAACACCTTGGGTGGGACAGCACTGGCAGTCCACGTTATCTCTACAGTTTTGACGGTTACGTTAGTGTTGTAGGCGCGCCCAACGCAGACTTTACCTATTGGCCCTCAGACGCAGCAGTTGTAAACAAGCAAGTGACCTTCAACGCATCAGCCAGCTATGACACTGCCCCTGGAGGTGCTATCACTCTTTATATGTGGGATTTTGGAGATGGAACTAAACAGAACACAACCGATCCTATTATAACTCACAGCTTCACTCAGACTGGAGAATATTACGTGAAGCTCAGGGTTCTGGATAATGAAGTGCCTCCGTCAATAAGTGCGCCAAAGACGAAAGTCGTATATGTGGTAAACCGTCGTGATATAGCCATCACTAGCATTGCGGTTACGCCACCACAAATATTACAGAATTCAAATGTAACCATCGACGTCTCTGTTCGAAATGAAGGTGACGTGAAGGAAAACTCTACGCTCTCAGCATATTACAACAAAACAGCAGTCGACACTACCACTGAATGGGTAGAGTTCGGCAGGAGAAGCGTGGTCAATCTCCAAAGCGGCGCCATTACCTCGCTGACCCTCAAATGGAACACAACTGGAGTAACCCCTGAAACTTACTATTTTATAAAGGTGAATGCAAGCAGAGTTCCGCAAGAAGAGGATGTCGACGACAACAATAGGGTAAGTACCCAGTCAGTGTTCGTCACTCTGGTGGAAACTCACGACATAGCGGTGGTTGCCATGGACATTGTAGCAAGTGAAGGTGAAGAAGAGTTCCCGGCTCCGTTTATCTTAGGTGAAACTGCATACATTGCCTTTGATGTAAAGGCAAATGGAACGGTTGATGAGACCTTCAATGCTACTCTTTCGGTTCTTGCCCCCAACGGCACTTTATTGTTCACGAAAGACTGGACAAGTCAGAGCTTAGAGGTAGGCAAAACTAGTCCGCTGAATCATACTTTCAGCACAAGTGGTTATGTTTCGGGTAACTACGAGTTCAGCGTAAATGCTACAATCATCAAAAAAGACGACCGCCTAGGCAACAACTATGTGGAAAAAACGTTCATGATTATTAGGCCTCCTGTGATTGAAATCACTCCGTTGCCTAGCCCAATACATGCGGGCGAAACAATAGCCTTCGACGCCAGAGCCAGCAGTCACGCTGATGGTCAAATAACAAAGTATGAATGGACGTTTTCGGAGGCGGGGACTGTCCGGTTCACCAAGTCTGGATCATTGGTTGACGCTACTTTTGATACTGCTGGTGATTGGGAATTTACATTGAAAATAACAGACAACTATGGTATCACATTCTCTGAACTTAGGGTGAGAACAAGCGCTTACAGGAGGAAGGAGAGAATTGTGGTTGAGGCCGGGGCATCAGAATTTCCTCTGTGGGCGGTTTATGGAGCAATGGCCATCATAGCGGTTGCGATTATAGCCTTATTGTTGTTCTTACGATTGAAGAGGTCTAAACCAAAGTAGTTAGTTGCCTATCATAGCTTCTTTGAAGCGGGATAATAGATTTTAGAGTTGCCATGGCGAACAGCATTCTAAGCTGTTTTCAGTGGTAAAGTGCGTGTATGAGGAGGCTGACTTTAGCTTTTGACCAAATGCCAGACACCTAGAGAATAGTTCCAGAAAGTTTAAAATCTCTGATGATTAATATTAGGTGATGAAAAAGGAGAAAGGAGAGGTTTTCGTGAACATTAAGATAGTGAAACCAAAAAGCTACCTATTGGTCTTGATGCTTCTCATGAGCTTCTCGACGATTGGCATGTTAGGTTTGATAGCACCTGTGAAGGCACAATCTCACCCGCTTCCCTTGCTAAAAGTGGAAAACCCATCTCCGGCATTGTATCAGGTTTGGTTGACGAGCGAAGGCGAGCCACCTGCCGGCGTGGATCCATACTGGGACATCCAAGGAATCGACGTTTACATGTACTTCAATAAAGATGCCCTGACAGCAGTCCCATACAGTCCCAGTTCTCCTCTTAACCTCAACAAAGCTGGATGGAAAGTCTTCTGGCCAAACCCGCTTACACTTGCTCCTACGACTACGCTTGTAAATGAAATCAACAACGCTAAAGGGTATGTAAGAGCTGCCTTTGTTGGGCTTCCTCTTACGGGTGGTGCGCACACTCCTCCAAATGGCAAAATACTCATGTTCTCGGCGATTTTCACAGTCGACGATCCATTGCTGCCACCAGACGTAAAACTGAAAAATCCAGATCCTCGACCTGTAGTTCCTCCTTGGGGACAGGAATCTTTTCCAGTGGCTGTTTCAGGGTTTGCACACCCAGAGCGCCCTGAATCTCCATGGAACGGAGCTCCATGGGCGGTGCCAATTCCACATTTCGTGAGCAACCCAAATGCACGATTCTTGGTTTCAGACGCCATTCCAAAGAAGGATAAGATAGTCTACTTTGATGCTTCCATTAGTCATCACCCAAGCTTTATTGAGAGCTACGAGTGGGACTTGAATGGTGATGGCACGGTCGACGCTACAGGCATGACTCCAACCTATTCTTATTCCACACGAGGAATGTACAAAGTGACTCTTAAAGTCACAGACCTCACAGGATTGACTGACACAGCGTCACGCACGATCGCGGTAGAGGTATTCCGGGTCGCCAAGGCTGAACACACTGTGCAAGATATGTCAGATGACCCTGACAACACTATCACTATTACAATGGTAAACAATGGGATCATCACAGGATTAGTTAAGCTCAAGGTCGACATATTCAACCGAAGAACTGGGATGAGGCCGATGCCTCCACTTGAAGCAATTGGCGCACTGCCTGTTTCAACTCCGCCTGAAACCACTGATCTAAGCGTAGTGTTTACACCCCCAGACCCGGCTACGTATGACTTAACTGTGGAATGCTTCTATTTCGATGATTACACCGAGACGTGGGAACCGTTAAGAGAGTACAAGCTCGGAACATTGAAGCTCGTCATAAAAGCCGTACCATAAGCGACAAGAGCCAGTAACAAGACACAAAAGCGCACGAATGTGCGCCTATCCCCCTTTTTTATGTTTAGTTCGGTAGTGTGGAAAAGGAGATGGATCAATGCCCAACAAGCGAGTTCATCTGGTTGCACTGACGCTGTTGGTGATTCTATTTTCTGTTATCATTGTATCCAGTGGCTTCACAATGGCTTGGTCACTTGACATGAGGTTAACATGGGATGAAGAATATGACGCTATGCCATCCGTAATCCAAACGACAGACGAAAAAATATGGGTTTTTTGGCATTCATACAGAACGAATGATGCGGAAATCTTCTATAAGGTTTATGACGGAAGTCAAGTGCATCCTTGGTCGCTGGAAATGAGGCTAACTAATAATCAAAGCGAGGACGGAACTCCAAGCGCCATGCAAGCTGCAGATGGGAAAATGTGGGTTGTATGGATGAGTAATAGGGTTGGAAACTATGAGATCTTCTACAAAATTCGCGACGGCATATCATGGTCACCGGATTTTAGACTCACCTTTGACGCTGCTGTTGACGAACTCCCTTCAATCATGCAAACAGAAGACGGCAAGATTTGGGTTTTCTGGGACTCTGGAAGAAATGGAAACTATGATATATTTTACAAGACTACGCTTGACAGTGGACAAAACTGGTCTCCTGATTCTAGGCTTTCCATTTCGTCTACAAGTGCCGACGACTGGGACCCATCAGTTATGCAGGCTAAGGACAACAAAATTTGGCTTACTTGGGTAAGGAACGATCATGTTTACTACAGTGTTTTTGACGGATCTTTGTGGTCATCTGCTTCGAAAGTAACTTCGGGCGGACTCGACAATTGGCATCCTTCCATTATGCAAACTCAAGACAGCAAAATCTGGGTTGTGTGGGATGCAGGGAAGGTCTCAGCAACGCAACCTGTTCCAACAGACATTTACTATAGTGTTTTTGATGGGTCGTGGTCTTCTCCTTTGCAGATAACAACAGACTCGGCTGAGGATTTCATGCCATCAGCCATTCAGGATAATGGTGGAACTATCTGGGTAGTTTGGACTTCTGACCGAAGTCCTTTTACTGATTTGTACTACCGACTAAACTCCACATCTCCCGCTCACGATGTCGAGATATTTAGTGTCATCCCGTCTAATCCATCGGTTGTTTTAGATGAAAGCGTTTCCATTGAAGTTGTGGCTAGAAATCTTGGAACGAACAACGAGACATTTGAGGTTCAACTCTACGCTAACTCAACTTTGATAGGATTTCAGATGGTTTGGGATCTGTTTCCCGGGCAACTTTACCCGATTGACTTTATTTGGGACACAATGGGCTTTGATCTGGGTAAATACATTATCAGCGCTAACGCTACAATTATCGCTGAAGAGACGAACACAGATAACAACTTTTTTACCGATGGGGTCGTCAGCGTTGATTGGCGTGATGTCGCAGTGACTGAGTTGACACCTTTTAAAACTGTTGTTGGGCAAGGTTTCACTCTCAATGTAAGAACGATTGTGGAAAATCAGGGCACTTGCACTGAAACCTTTGATCTAATAGTCTACTACGACGTAACTCCGTTTGGTAGGCAGACCCTTACCTTGGAACCTGGAAATTCCGCTACAGTTAGTTTTGCTTGGAACACCGCAAGTATAGCTAAGGGCAATTACTTCTTAAGTGCAGAAGCAACTGTAGTGCCTTTCGAAAAGGATACAAATGACAACTTCGGCACCGACGGCATAGCCACTGTTACGATTCCAGGTGATGTCAATGGCGATAGAGTTGTTGACCTGCTGGACTTGAATGCCCTGTGCAGAGCTTACGGGTCTGCCCCGGGAAGTTCAAGGTGGGATTCAAACTGTGCTATCAACGACGACTCCATAATTGATGGTGTTGATCTTGCAATAGTCGGCAAAAACTTTGGAAAGACAGACTTGTGATTGATACTGAACTTTGTTGAATTCACCAGGTGTTTTGACGCGTTTCTGAGAGGAGTTTTAGGAGTGAAAAGCGTATGTTGTTTTTTAGACACATTTTTTTGTGGATAAGAAAGTTTAAGAATATACCTCATTATATAAGGATTGAGGGAAGAGAATGGAAAGGAAACGCCATATGAAAGTTTTGGTTTTTACGTGGCTTCTCTTGGGCTTCTTCGTTTCAAGTTTTATAGATATTCGAACAGGCAATTCGCTCCCTGGAACAACAATTCTTGTGGCTCCTTCAGAAGTTACAAAAGCTGTTGGTGAAACCTTCGACATTAAGGTAAATATCTCTGATGTAACTAATCTTTATGGCTTGGACATTCAATTTTGGTGGGACTCAACCCTTTTAAAATACATTAGCAAGAATGTTAGGATTCCTAAAAGTACTTACTCTGACGGTGTTCTCTGGTCTCCATTCTTGAAATACAAGGACGTGGTCGATGCGGCAGCTGGTACGTACTGGCTTGCAGCATCCTCTTTCGGGGTCGCCAAGTCATTTAATGGTTCGGGAACAGCGTTCATCATGACCTTCGAAGTCTTAAGAGAGGGCGCCTGTTATCTACACTTTACAAGTACTGGTCTAGGGGACAAGCCTGCTTCACCAGGTGAACCTTCAGAGCCAATTCCCCATGAACGCGTAGACGGTAAGTTCAGCACAGCTGGGGCTGGCTTGGCGCCTTTTGCAAGTTTTACTTTTGAGCCAGCGAAAGTCTTTGTGAACAAGACAACCGTCACTTTCAACGCAACGGATAGTTATGATCTTGACCCGAGTGGAAACGTAACCCTCTATATGTGGAATTTTGGAGACGGAAATAAAACAAACACGCCGGATCCCATAATAACCCATGTTTACACTCTGGGCGGGATAGATTATTCAGCTGCCTTACAGGTTAAAGATAACAACAACAGCTTAAGCTTTCCCTACGTTAAATCCGTGCTTGTAATAGACTATTCCGATGTAAAAATAGATGAAGTCGAAGCTTCGCCACTCTCTGTGTCTAGAGGCTCAAATGTGACAATCGACGTCACAGTCAGCAACATCGGCATCACAAGCCCACCCACCTTCAACGTCACAACCTACTACAACAAAACAGCAACAGAATGGATAAAAATCGATACACGACGTGTGGAAATTCTAACCAAAGGCACCACTACGACTTTGACATTCAATTGGACAACTCGAGTCACCCCCGACGCTTATTATAAGATAAAGGCAAACACAACCATAATCGAAAACGACTATGACCTCAGCAACAACGCTGCGGAGAGCGACACATTAGTATATGTAATGCCAGGTTATCCTGTAGCCAGCTTCATCTATGCACCAGATATTCCAGTACCCAGAGAACAAGTGACTTTTGATGCTCGAGCCAGCTCTGATCCAGATGGAAAAATTACCGAATACAGATGGAATTTCGGAGATGGAGCTAAAGAGAACACTGCCAACCCAATTGTAACTCATGCTTACGAGACTCCGGGCACCTACAATGTGACCTTAACAGTTGTTGACGATGATGTAGAACAACTAAAAGGGTCTTCCACTATGTGGGTGCAAGTATCCGTATACTATTCATTAGACGTCACAATTGATGTTGGATCAATACACTTCGCAGGTGAGGCAGCTGAATTTTACATCAAGACATCAAGGTTAGGCAAACTCTTCAACGCCACGGAAATCACGGCAGTTCTTTATTATTCATACGGAACCAAATATTTGGACCTAAGTGAAAACATACGAATCATAAAAACTGGGGTCTACAGGTTACCGTACGTTCTGCCGTCAGACGCTTTAACGGGCACATACACACTTGTTGTCCAAGCAAGCTATCTTAACCTTGAAGGAACCGCTCTCAAGAGCTTTCTGGTAAGCCAAACGTTAACTGGTTGGAACCCACTGCTGCTCAGCATCAACGGAACTGTGGCAACAATAAAAACCGACGTAGGTCTGGTTCAGATGAAACTGGAAGACATCAACGCAACATTAATCGAGATTATTGTTGATAGCGAGGGCGAAATCCTTGCGAAGATAGACTCGGCAGTTGGAACAATAATGGCAGAATTGAGCACAATTAACGCAACTCTAACCGATATAATTGTTGATAGCGAGGGCGAAATCCTTGCGGAGATAGACACTGCGCTGGGAACGGTAACGGCACAACTGGATACAATCAATTCTAGGGTCGTTGCCATTGACGGCAATGTTATCACTATAAAGACTGATCTTGGCACAATCAAAACCACAACAAGCGATGTACAAACCTCTGTTGCAGGCGTCCAAACAACCGCCTCAACTTCTCTCTATGTGACTTCAGCGTTTTCGGCTATTGCAGCAGTGGTTGCAACCGTAGTTTTACTTCTATTGAGAAAAAAGCCTAAATAAACTCTGCACTTCCAACCCTTTTTTGTTACCGAGCAAAGCCTATTCAACTTTACAGTTAGACTCCCTGGATAGTGCACTTTTGCGTGCATTTCCACAAATTCACCAGCCAGCTTGTCTTTGCATGACTTTTAGCTTTCACCATCTAATACTATTGCGTTTCCTTTGCTATAGAGAAAAGTTCCAGAAAGCCTTAAATTATCAATATACGACATTTACATGACGAACAAAACAGAAGAGAAAGGGGAGAGTTATGAAGATAAAATGCTCGTCCATAGTGCTAATTACGACTTTGGCTCTTTTGACCACACTTGTATCAACGCCAGCACCAGCGAAAGCAGCAGGGACTGGTGGTCCACGGGCTCCTGGATTGAAGATTTACTTCTATGCTTCAACTGACGCGGCATTTGGCGCTATAGTGGCAGACCCGCCCGAGATTGACCTCTATGGTGGTATGCTCCTAAAGCCCCAATATGACCAAGCAATAACAGATTCCGACTTGACACTGTCGCAGTTCACAACTACTTTCACCATCACGAACCATGCATTCATGAGTTCCGACGAAGATTGGGTGTTTGCATGGCTTGGAGAACGCAACCCGATAAGCGAAGTACACTTCAGAAAAGCCATGGAACATTTGGCAAACAGAGATGCATGGATAGAGACCATCCTTGAAGGAATGGGAAAAAGAATCGATGTGCCAGTTGCAGCTCCATCTGTAGCTTGGATGAACGAGAGCATAATCGGCTCAAACTATCCATACCCATACAGTCACGCACTTGCTAAGGCTGAACTGCTTGCGGGCGGCTGGGAAGACTACGACAACAACGGAATAATCAACTATCCATTAGACTGGCCTGGCAAAGCTGGAGTGATAGGCGTCAGAGACGAACCCGACATGGACGCACTTATATACTATGCCTACAACACACCTGCCACAAGATATGCCATGGCTCTAGACCACGCAACCCAAATCCAAAACATAGACTGGGGAGGCGGTGTCAAAAAGAAGATTCCTGTAACCCTAACCGCTCAATCTTATGACTTCTTTGATACAGTCGTGTGGACCGACTACAAGTATCAAATTGCCACAGACGGTTGGAGCGTAGGAAGATACCCAACATATCTTAGAAGCTTCTTCGGCAGCGGATACTGGTGGCCTGGAGAGGGTGGAGTTAACGCCTACACCCCAGGATATCCAGAACTCGATGCAGCTCTTGACAATATGTTCTTCGCTCCAGACTTGGGTACAGCCATTACTAATGCCAAACTCGCTCAAAGCATAATCATGGACAAATACGCCCTCTGGATCCCAATATGGTCAGGCGCGGGCTTCTACGCCTACAGAAACTTGTTAGGCGTCGTGTCAACACCCAACACAGGACCATTCAACTACTTCACTGAAATGAACGCCATTCGCTCAGACGATGCAACACAGCCCATCAGAGTTGGCATAGTTCCAGCACCAATGGCACTCAACCCAATAACCTCAATGTGGGTGGTCGACGTAACCGTCATGCAGGAACCTTGGGACGGTGTCATTAACACCAACCCGTACGACGTGCTGATAGACCAGCCAAACTTAGCTAGGGACTGGAGTGTCACAACCTGGAGTGGGGGTGGAGTTACTGGCACACTGGTCAAATATTGGCTCGACACCCGTTATAATTGGATCAAGCCAGGAACGGGACCAGACGCTGGCACAATAATTGGACCGCACGACACCAGTAACCAAGAATTCGTTGCTTGGTATCACTTCCACACTCCATCTTGGGTTCGCGCTTCCTACCGAGACATACACCACATCAGAGTTATTGATAACGATGAGATTGAGTACTACTTCAACAAGATCGGTGTCTTCTACGGCGCCAACTTCTATCCATGGGCAAGGGTGTTCTATGTACCACCAGGCGAGAACAAGGGAGGATGGAAGACATATCCACTTGTTCAAGATGGAGATCCTGGCACACCTGTGGGACCTGACGGCGTCACAGGACTTGACCCATCACAGAAAACACTCATCTCAGGCACGATATCTAACGCAACCCATGTGGCAACCCCACCGTATGGAACGGGAAGGGTGGCAGCGACAGCCCTACCATTCCGAGCGGCAGGCGCAGCTGTAGAAATACTATCAGTGACGGCTGGAGGCTCACCGCTAACAAAATACACTGACTACGAGATAGAATCGGGCTACGTCACAATTCACGCGTCAGTAGCGCTCGGTACACCAATTACCATCAGATACTGGGCTAGAGGCAGCTACGCTGGGGACCTACCAGGCGGCTTACCATTCGAAAAGACCCTGATGGGCACAGGCATCTGGTACATGACAGAATACATCCCAGGAAGCTGGGCAGTCTACAAACCTAACAGATTACACCCATGGACAACTCCACCACTAGGAGAAACCGACTGGTTGTGGATGTGGACAAGCTCAGTCAAACCAAGAACTGGTAACATGGAAATCACCATCGCTGACTTCGTCAAGGGCACAACAGCATACGCAAGCCACGCTAACAAGGTACCGAAGCCAACCTGGAACCCAAGTGCAGACCTAGCTAAAGTGGTTACTGGAAATGCACCTAACGGAATAGGTGAAATCACCGTAGAAGACATAAACACCATAGGCGGACCTGCCTACGATACAACATTCTGGGAACTACCATAAAACAGATGAACCAGCAAGCCAAACACTCTATTTCCTCTTTTTTTTGTGTATTTCTGCAAGAATTTAAACCTTAAATACCTCTTGTCTTAAAAGGCTTCACAGACCATCAAAGGAAAAGGTTGAGAGAGAAGATGGGTCTTAGAGGCTATATTGCTAAAAGAGTTGTTTATAGTCTGATCCTCCTATGGGCCATTATGACCCTAAACTTCATAATTTTCGTAATGATGCCTGGAGACCCCATCTCCAGATACATCAAGGCACAAGAAGGAAGAGAAACATCTAAGGAAGACCTAGAGGTACTTAAAAAAGTATACGGCGTAGATGTGCCCTTACAAGAAAGGTACTTTCTGTACATTAAAAACATGCTAACATGGAATTTCGGAAGAACCCGATACATAGAAAACCCAATAGCCCTAGAAATCACACGCAGATTAGGAAACACCTTGCTGCTGACGAGCACAGCCGCATTTTTCTCCATAAGCGTTGGTACATTACTCGGTGTACTCATTGCGTCAAGAAGAGGAACTAAAACAGACACAGGAACAGTCACTGGCGCATTGGTCCTTTCCAGTTTACCCGTGTTCTGGATAGGCTGGTTAATCCTTTTCGTTTTTGCAATACAGCTGGGCTGGTTTCCAGTTGGTGGAACTTACCCGAAATGGTGGGCGGGCAATTGGCCAACCGACCCTCTGGTGTACCTTTCAGGGCGAATCCTGACCTTAGTCTTGCCAGTACTCACTCTCTTCATCTTAACTTTTGATGGATGGATGCTTTTAACGAGAGCATGCGTACTTGAAACCATCACTGAAGACTTTGTCGTGACTGCTAAAGCAAAGGGATTGAGACAGAGATCGGTCTTGCTAAAACATGTACTAAAAACTGCATCACTTCCTTTAGTTACTGCAATAGCCCTAACTATTTCTGGGCTTTGGGGAGGCGCCATAATAACTGAAACATTGTACAGTTACGATGGACTGGGCAGATGGGTATATCAAGCAATAACACAACAAGATATTCCAGTTTTGTACGTCATTTTCTACATAGACGCACTCATGATAATCATTGCAAACTTCGCAGTAGACTTGGTTTATGGGTTCATAGATCCACGAATAAAGGTTGGTAAATAGCTGATGTCAACATACAAAGAACGAGTCGTTTTCACACTGAAAGGGCTCAAGCACTTTTGGACAGAGTATAAACAAACCAAGCGAGGAGTAGTAGGATTCGCAATCATTTGCATTTACATCGCACTTGGCATTCTAGGACCTATTCTGTCGCCACACGACGCTTTAAACCCATCATGGCCCGGATATTACCCTGCAGGCAGAGCTCTCATTGCAGACTACTTAACTTTGCCAGGCTGGTACAGATACTTGCCTGGAGGAGGCGGTTTGTCAGAAAACACAAAACTAATACAAGATCACGAATTCTCAACGGAGCAAGCTATGAATGCATGGAAATGGGAAACCAACGCTCCCAACTTTGCTAACCTGAAATATAATCCTGTGAAGGGAGACCGTAACGAAGGAGCCATGGAAGTAACCTACCTACGTGAAACTGGAGCTACTCCCTTGAACAAAACCTACGTGCGAATAACCCATGATTTCAGATGGCCGTACAGAAGTCATCCGAGGCAATTTTGGCTACATGCATCCACCCTTGTCAACGGCACAGTTTCCTTACCTAACTATGTTGAAATAGAATTCATGTTTCACAGAACACAAGCTCCTCCACCTTTAGCTGATTACGAATACCCACTTGTGTCCACTGAAGATTCTTTAGTTGTCTATACCTATCCACTCATCACAGAGACCATCAGCAGTCCGAGCATAGCTTGGTACCATCAATGGATAAGGTCGAAAACAGAGAAAATCAACCTTGACCCAAAGTATTATCTTCAACCAGAAACAGTCATATTCCCAGCCCCAGGCAATTACACCTACGAAATCAAAGTAAGTTTTCAAGACAGTGGAGGTCTCCAAAAAAACATAACAGTATACTTAGATAACCTAGATGTGCTGCTTTACGGAGAGACATACGGCATCCTTGGCACAGATCGGAACTTGGGTTATCCACGAGACATAGCCACATCATTAATGTACGGGGCAAGAATCTCCATCGCTGTAGGCTTAATAGCCGCCTCAATATCCGTGTCCCTCGGTCTACTTTTGGGCTTAATTGCAGGATACATTGGCGGTGTCACAGATGAAGCTGTAATGAGAATAGCAGATCTTCTCATAGCTCTTCCAGGCTTGCCACTAATAATAATTTTGACTGTGGTGCTCTCAAGCTCTATATGGAATGTTATAGTGATCTTATCCTTCTTAGGATGGATGGGATTCTCACGCAATGTAAGATCAATGACACTATCCCTGCGTGAAAGAGCCTTTATTGAAGCTGCCAAAGCTGCTGGAGCCGGCAGATTCCACATAATATTTAAGCATATTCTTCCTAACGTGTTTGCCCTAGTCTATCTTGCGCTTGCAGTGTCGGTTCCGGGAATCATTGTTGCAGAAGCTACGTTGAGTTGGCTTGGATTATTTGATCCATATCAGATATCTTGGGGAAGAATGCTCGGTGAATTTTCCAACTCTGGAGTTGCGGTTTCGAAAGGATTCGCTGAATACTGGTTCTGGGTAATGCCACCGGGCTTAGCAATATCCATGTTAGCCATTGCATTCATACTAACAGGCTATTCTCTGGATGAAATACTAAACCCAAAACTTAGAGCCAGACGCTGACAACTGTAGCGCTTGTCATCCCTAACTCAAAAGACCGATTCTGTCATGTAGAAACCACCAATATCCTTTCTGTCAATTCATGATGCTTGAACGGCAGGTCACCAAAAACTTATTTAGCGAAATGTATTTCAACATATGTTCCAACTATTAACAAAACCATAACCCAAGGTAAATAGAATGGCACTGCTTGAGGTCAACGATCTAGTAACTCATTATATTACGCTTAGGGGCTCAGTAAAAGCAGTTGACAAGATCAGTTTCCAAATAGAGAAAGGAGAAGCAATGGGATTAGTTGGAGAATCAGGTTGCGGCAAAACCACTGTTGCCTTGTCTCTCCTTAAAATTCTGCCTTCAGGTGGAAGAATCATCAATGGCAAAATTCTCTTCAAAGGCGTAGACATAGTCCAACTTGAAGAAGAAGAAATGCGAAAGAGCATCAGGTGGAAAGGAATATCACTTATATTCCAAGGAGCCATGAACGCGCTCACTCCCGTTTACAAAATTGGATATCAAATTATCGAAGCGATTAGAATACACGAACCCGATGTGGACAAGAAAGAGGCCACAGAGAGAGCGAAAAAACTTCTCGAAATGGTCGGAGTCGAACCTAAAAGAATTGACAACTACCCCCACGAATTTAGTGGCGGAATGAAACAACGCGCAATGATCGCTATGGCCCTAGCATGCCATCCTGATCTTTTGATTGCAGATGAACCCGCAACAGCCTTAGACGTAGTTGTTCAAGCGCAGGTTCTTGAACTTATCAAAGCGCTTAAGGACAAGTTGCACTTATCAATGATGTTGATAACACACGACTTGTCAATTGTTGCTGAGACGTGTGAAAAGATTGCCGTTATGTATGCTGGAAAAATCGCGGAATACGGAGATATAATCACTATTTTTAAGGAACCTTTGCATCCGTATGCTCAAGGTTTACTGGAAGTATTCCCAAATATTAAGGCGCAGAGAAGTCGTGCTATGTCCATACCAGGTTCTCCACCAGATTTATTATCACCTCCCAGTGGCTGTCGATTTCATCCGCGTTGCAAGTACAGAATGGAAATTTGCAGTAAGAAGGAGCCAGCAGTCACTGAAGTCAAAAGAGGGCTACATTATGCCGCCTGCCACCTCTTATACAAAGCCTGATGAAGGTATAAAAATGCAAGAAACAGTTGTAAAAGCCGTTGAATTAACAAAATGGTTTCCCGTGAGAATGGGCTTTTTTGGAAGCTTGTTTTTCAAACAAGAGCAGTATGTCCGAGCAGTAGATGGAATAGACCTAGAAATCAAAAGAGGCGAGATTTTTGGACTTGCGGGAGAAAGCGGTAGCGGAAAAACGACTACTGGAAGGCTGCTTGTCAAACTTATTGAACCTACTCAAGGGAAAATTTTTTTCCATGGGCAAGATATAACGGCTCTCTCAGAAAGCTCGTTTAAACCTCTACGTCGAAAAATCCAGATAGTATTCCAAGACCCTTACGAGTCACTTAACCCTAGAATGACTGTCTTCAACATTATCGCTGAACCATTGCTACTGCAACAGATTGCTAGCGGGGCTCAAGTTGAAGAGAGAGTTCATAAAGTTCTGGAAGAGGTGGAATTAACTCCCGCTCGGGAATTTCTCTACCGATACCCTCACGAGCTCAGTGGAGGCCAAAGGCAACGTGTAGCGACAGCAAGAGCCTTAGCTTTGAACCCAGAGTTTATTGTTGCCGATGAACCTGTTTCCATGTTAGATGTTTCTGTGAGAGCAGAAGTTCTAAACCTGATGTTTCATTTAATGGAAAAATATAATGTGTCATTCTTGTACATCACCCACGACTTGGCATTAGCCCGTCACATCTGCAATTCGATAGCCATTATGTATTTGGGCAGAATTATGGAAAAAGCTCCTACAGAAAAGATTGTGTACGAACCCCTGCATCCCTATACAAAAGTGCTTATCGCAGCGGTTCCAGTTCCTGATCCTACGGTAAGGCGTGTAAGAGCCATGGTTAAAGGGGAAATCCCAAGTTCAGTGAACCCCCCGTCTGGATGCAGGTTCCACACTAGGTGCCCAGAGTTCATTGGAGATATTTGCAAAACAAAAGAGCCGGTGTTAACCGATGTTGGCAGTGGACAATGTGTTGCATGCCACTTGTACTCTAAGCGATGAAAGAACTATTCTTATCCTAAAGGAAGGAGCATCGAACGGAATCGGGAGTTACTGTAACATTCTGAACTTCTCTTAATGACTACACATTTTTGAGTATGCCTTGATTTTGCGCTTTAGACGAGGCAGCTGGGTTTTTTCCTCTCTTTCTGATTCCATATGTCTTTGTGGTATTTAACCCTCGAAGATAGTTCCATAAGTTTTAATTAATTGTATTCCGAAAGTCTTCTTGGTCGTCGATTGAGATGTTTCGGAAACTTACCTTAATCTGCGTCTTGTTACTGGCAGTAACACTATTGTTTAACGTAGGAGTCCAGGTGTGTATAAGCCAAGTCCCGAGAAATATCATGGTTTCTTTCGACGCTAAACTTGACGTATTCAGCCCTCAGCCTCCGCTGGACATATCTGTATGGTTCGAAGCTGAGGTTCTCTACGACGGTGAGCCAACGCATCCGACGCTGCCCGCAAACACAGTGACGTTGCAACTGCTAGTCAACGGTTCACTCGTGAATTCCTACCTGTATCCATACTCGTTACCAGTTGGTTCAAAATTCACTTACACTTACAAATGGGTTCCCACGGCGGAGGGTAAGTATAATCTTACGGCCTACGTGCCTCCACTGGCTTGGGAGACAATACGGGATGATAACGTTGAATGGGACGTTGTGCCAATATTCGAGCCGATTGTGAACCCTCGTGTTTATGTTGATCCGCCAAGCATTACGGTATACAAGGGCGAAATCTTCACAGCTAGAGTAAATATTGCCAATCTCTCTGACCTTTACGTTCGCGACCAGACCATGTACGATATTCCTCTTGGAAATTTCTACGGCGCTGATTTCTACTTCTATTACGACTCTTCAAAATTAGCTGTTCTTGATTTCACTATGCCTATCTGGTGGATTTTTGCGGACAATTCAACCGCTGGAACCTTCTATGTCCTGGGAACATCGTATCCTCCTGAGCCACCATTGAACAACTATCCTTATCCTGGAAGCACCACTGTTTTAGAGATAACGTTCAGGGCAACCGCTACAGGAATTGTTTCTCTAAGCCTTCCCATCGGAAACATGATGCTTGTAGATAAAGACGGAAGATACATCGGAAGAGACGCAATATGGGAACCAACCTATCTGTCTGCTACCTATGGATCTGTGAGGATTAAGATAGTAGGCGATGTGAACGGCGATGGCATCGTAGATTTCCGTGATCTGTATGCACTCGGTAGAGCTTATGGAAGTGTGTCAGGCTCAGGGGACAACTGGAACAGAGAATGCGACTTTAACAGAGACAACAAAGTGGATTATCTTGATCTATCAGCCTTACTTAAGAACTACGGCAAAACAGAGTAACACCACAGTTCCTCTTTTTCTAATATAATCCTTAGATTGATAAGTAGAAAAATGCAGCTTACATGGGATACTGAGTAAAGCTTAGGCTTAAGAAACGAATCGATCAGAATCAGCCAAATCTATAGAGCAATCTTTCTGCTGTCGAGGCCCCTTGTAAAATACCCAAACTCGTTTCCAACTTCTCTTAACTGTTCTGCTGTAAAAACTGGTCCATCTTTGCAAACACGATATCTACCTACGACACATGTTCCACGAGTAGCGCGCGCTATAGCATCTATGGTTTCATGGCAAGCGCTTTGTAAACGAACGCCATTATGTCTGAATATTCCTTTATCTTTGTTGTTGGCGTTGCACCCGAGTGTCCACTTTTTGTTTCAACTCTCAGAAGTGGAGATGTTCCTTTCTCTTCAAGTTTTGCAGTGAACTTGAAGGCGTGTGCTGGATGAACGCGGTCATCGTGTGCCCCTGTATACAGCATCGTTTTGGGATAGCCTCTTCTAGTGATGTTGTGATACGGCGAGTACTTCAGGAGAAACTCTCTGTCCTTTGGATTTTCCGGGTCACCATATTCCGACATCCAAGCTTTTCCGATGTGAAGTTTATGATACCTGAGCATGTCGAGCACGGGATATCCAATCAGTGCACCGTCGAGTAGCTCAGGATGCTGGGTCAGGACTGCTCCGATTAGCAGACCGCCGTTGCTAACACCGAAACCCACAGTCTTCGACCCTTTATTCCTGTAATATTCAAGGACCGCCATGAAATCGTCGAACACATTCTGTTTCTTCTCTCGCATTCCTTTTCTGTGCCATGCCTCACCATATTCTGTGCCTCCCCTGAGATTCGCTACTGCAAAGGTTCCACCGTTCTCTAAGAATGGAATGACATAAGAAAAGTATCTAGGCGTCAGAGAGAAAGCAAACCCACCGTACCCCCAGACTAAAACTCGGCTTGCTGTTCTGCCCTTCTTCCCAACGTTAAACACATGAATTCTGGTCGAGTCCTTCGATTTAACCCACATGTCTTTCACTTCGAAGGCACCGCGAATCTCCCTCGAGTCTACAGTTGTTAACGCATCTCTTTCCAAGCAGTAGATCCTGTAGGGGATAAGGAAAGACTCATAAATGAATACACATTTTTCACCATCGGAATCAAGAGACCCAATAGTTCCAGCGGGCTCAGGCTTCAGTTCGCTGTGTTTTCTGCCACTTAGATCATAAGTTCTTAAGATTGAAGCTGCGTCAACTAGGTATGTGGCAGCTATTTTTTCATTTGCAATAACTGCTTCCTGCAGCGGATAAGGCTGTTCGCCAACGATTTCGTCGATCTCGCCGTTGTTGCTTAGGCCCAGTATTCGCCCCATTCCCTTCTTGTCAAATGACGTCGCATAATACTTGCCATGAACGTAGTCAATTGGCCATGTCATGAAGTCTCCTTTGCCATAAACCAGACTCCAGCCTTCGGGCTTCTTGATGTGCCCTGCGTAGATGTCGCTTCTTGTCCAACCATAAGCGACCATCAGCAGTGCTCTTGAGCTTTCTCGGCTCTTCTTAAGCGAAATGAAATAGGATGTTGGAAGACCTCGACCAAAAACTAGCTCATCTGTGCCGTTCTCTCTTAGATGAATCCTCATTGCAGGGGAAGCAACGCCGTCAGGAGTCTTGTCTTTCTGATAGAATCTTCCGTAGAGATATTTCTCTTCCTCAAGCCATACCAAGTCGCCGAACATGCCTTTCATTTCATCCAGAGTCTCTTTAGACTCTGTTTTCATTATCTTCAAGATTCCCTCATCTGAACCGCCAAGAGAATAGGTGAAAGCGAATAGATCTCCTTCTTCTGAAGCATAGAACTGCTGTATTACTGCGTCTTTGCCCAGTTCTGCGGAGTTCACTAATTCCGTGATGTCGCCCTTCTGGTGCAATAAGTTGAGCTTGAAGTTCCTGCTGTCTCGTAGAAGTACGAAGTGTCCACTAGGTCTGGTCTTCGCCATCAAAACGTAGGGAATCGCATAGCACCTCCTGATTCTGCTCTCCAGCTTCTTAGAAATCGGTGAAAGGAGCTTCCGTGTGGCATCATTCCTCTTGGAAAACCATTTCACCACTTTCGGGTCTTCAAGATTCTCCAACCACAGGTAAGGGTCATGGTCTTCAGTCATACAGGTCAACCCCAAATCTAGGAAGCCTGAGCCTTTAAGAGTTGTTCAGGAACGTTTGCGACGCATAGTACACTTTTGGAGAGCACAAACGCGTTGTAATAGCGCGCGCTAAGAAAAACTGTGAAATCATAGCGCGGCTTAATCGATGCTTGTCATCTGGTCCACATGAGAGTCTTGTATCGCTCTGCTTTTGAAAAACCACGTGACTCATACACGTGAATGGCAGCTCGATTCTCTACATGAACTCTTAGATACGCCTGCTTGCAGCCACTGTTCTTCAATTGCTCCAAAGCAAACTGCACGATTTGCTTACCATAACCCTTGC
>CAYLSJ010000004.1:0-26814 GCA_964386655.1 uncultured Candidatus Bathyarchaeia archaeon
ATAAGTAAACACGTGCCGTGCTTCAGAGAACAACCCATCACGCCTATGATTCGAGACCCTTCCTTTGCCACAAAGTAAGTATCAAGCCTCATCCATTTCCTCATTTGCTCTGCTGATGGTTGTCTCGCCCTGACTAATTCTGTGGGAAATTTGCCGCAGTATTCATCCCAAACCCTCTTGTAGAGTGCGGCTATCTTAACCGCATCTGACTCCTTTGCCGCTTCTATGCAGGGTGGACAGTCGTCAAAACCCATAGTAATCCTCTTGCTCTCTACGCCTTCCAACAGCGCACCATCCCCTTTCAAGAATTATTATTAACAACTGTGGAGTTGAGATATTTATAGAAAAGTGTTTTAGCAATCAGGTGAAACATGATGTCTCAAGAGCAAGCTGGAACGAATGTGAAGAAGTACCAGTATGGATTGTGCGGCGTCTACTGTGGACAATGTCCAAATGGCAACGGACGGGTAAAGATGATGGCTGGCGAACTGAAAAGGCTCGTTGACACAGTACGCTATGACTGGCTTAACCATGCCGTTAAATCATTCAGATTCGACGAGTTCAGAAAAGGCTTAGAATGGTTTTCTCTTGCACAATGCCCCGGCTGTCTGAATGGCGGAGGTGCACCTTGCGAGAATAGAAAGTGCGCTCGTGAAAGAAACCTTGAAAGCTGCCTCCTCTGCCCAGATTATCTAACATGCGCTCACACTACGTATCAACGCGAGTGGTATCCATTTGTAGTTGAAAACTATTCGCGTGTCAAACAAGTCGGGCTTCAGAAGCATCTTGAGGAAGAAGAGCAAAGAGCAATAGCTGGAGTTGACCTGATGGGGCATTTAGAGCGAAGATGCTGCAAAACTGTGAAACTGCAGGATAAATAAGGCTCTCAATAGTGTGGCTTTAAAGCTCGAGTTCCTCATGCTTTATCTGCTTTTTTCTGCATTGATCAAGTATGTCAACTGCTCGTCGTATGTGAGGAATGGCTATTGAACCGCCCACAACCAGAGCCACGTTCAATGCGTCAAAGAATTCCGCGTCGGAAACGCCTTCTTGAACGCAACGTATGACATGATAAGTGATACAATCGTTGCAGCGCAGAACTGTTGAAGCTACCAAGCCAAGCAGTTCCTTCGTTCTAGCGTCCAAGGCGCCCTTCTCATATGCGCGGGAATCCAGCGCAAAGAACCTCTTAATGCCAAGATGTCCATGGGACAGTATGCGTTTGTTCATTTTTTCACGATAACGTCTAAACTCCTCGAGGCTGTCCAACGCAAATCACGCGCATACAAGTAACAACAAAGCCAATAAAACGCTTATGCGTAAACCACCTAACGCCCCTAAGCTTGGAATTCAGAGGTGTCAAAGTATGAGCTTGGAGCAACTTTCGCTGGAAACTGTCACTCGACTTTATCTGATTAAACACCACCTGTTCAATAAAGCCAAAAAGAAAGACTTGATAAAAGTCGTTGATGATGTCTGCGGATTACACACCCAAGTGCCAACCACACCTTACCTCTCGCTGTGGAACAGAGTTGAAGACTTTGAAGACAACCTCCTCGATGAAGCGCTCTATAAAGCCAAATCACTCGTGAAAACATGGGTCATGCGAGGCACACTCCACATTCTTCCATCGGCAGACCTGCCAATCTACAACAGAGCGCTGAGAAGAATGTGGTTCGAACACCACGGACGCTTCATGAAGGCGCCTGACTGGCCGTCAATCGAGGAAAGAAAAAGCATCATCTATCCAAAAATCATGGAAGCCTTAGCCCAAGAACCACTCAAACGCAACGACCTCAGCCAGAAAGTGCGCTTACTACTGAAAGACAACTCCAAACCCTACGAAAGACTGTTCTCAGGCTGGGGTGGAATCCTCAAAGAAACCGCGTATGAAGGCTTAACCGTCCACGCTCAACCCTACGAACGAGAATCATGCTTTGCCAGACTTGACAAATGGCTACCACGCACAAACCTTGACAAAATAGGCGAGGAAGAAGCACGTGAAAGACTATTACTGAAATATCTGCACGGGTACGGTCCAGCTACACAACAAGACTTCTGCCTTTGGAGCGGTTTGATGGCAGATGACGCCAAGAAAGCAATTGAAAACGTGCATTCAGCGATTGAAGAGGTTAAGGTTGAGGGCGCAAAAGGCACGTTCCTACTGCTGAAGCAGGATTTCCGCCTACTGGACAAAGTGAATCTTGATGAAAAAGCGCCTCCGCGCCTCCTCCCAAAATTTGACTCACTTCTCCTTGGACATAAGGACCGGAGCCGCATCATCCTAGACGAGCATAAGAAACAGGTATTCAAGCCAAAGGTAGGAGACATCGCTGCCACATTGCTAGTCAACGGACGCATAGTTGGAACATGGAGACACATCAAGACAAAAAAGACGCTGACAATCAAGATTGCGCCTTTCAAAAAGATGCCCAAAGGAGACCTTGGAGAAATAGAACAAGAAGCAAGAAAGATAAGTCAATACATGGGAACCGACGAACTCAAACTTACAATGGCATCTTAAGAGTGTAGTCAAAGCTTGCCCTAACTATTCCTGAATCTTGGCTCGTTTCCTACTTTTCCGTTCACTAACCCAATACGACTCAACCTTTCCATTCTTGCCCTTAACGTACTCCTTCTTGAATATCGGCGCCTCTCTCTTGTAGCGCTCAACAGCCCGCTGCAGAACAGGAAACACGTTTTCCCGATGCCCTCCAGCCACTAGTACATAAACCAAGTCTTCGCCAAGCTCAAACTCGCCAGTAAAATGATGAATTTGCACGTCGACAATGCCCTTCTCAGACTGCAAATCCTGACATATTTCCTCAAGCTTTTCATCAGCTTTATCATCGTAGGCCTCAAGCTCCAGACGGCTAACAGACTCACCCTTCTTAGTTTCACCTCTGACCACGCCTATGAACAGACCCATCGCACCCACTTTCCTGTAGTCTGGATGCTTCTTTACTGATTCAATGACGTCAGCGAGCTTGAGCGTCTCTTTCTCATGAACCCCAGCGTGTTTGAGTCTCAATTCAATCCACGACTTAAGCGTTCGTGATGGTAGATATAAGGTCGACTACCATACCATTAACATCAGTTGATAAGCCGTCAACGAATGGTCTGCGCTCCTTTGATATACTGTCAATTGCTCCAGCCTTAACAACTCTGTTCAGCAGCTGCAACTCCCTCTGGCTATTATGGTTATACTCTGAACCTTTCAACAAGCTCAAGCACGCAGCGAGACCATACGCTCCCCAATTCGAGACGCCACTCACAATTAGAGCGTCAGCTGGAGTAGCCGCTGCGATTCCGCCCTTACAGGGGCATTGGCATTTGGCTCCGTACGGGACGTATTCATGCACAGCTTGTTGTATGAGTCCACATCCCAACTCATTTCCGCCATCTCCCACTCCTACAGTCAAAGCGCCCTGTTTCTGTCCCAGCATAAACAGATAATCAGTCTTGCCCACAATGCTCGATATATTCAATCCGCGCATATTGTGGTATTCGTGTCTGCTATTCCATCCTGGACGCTCGACTGCTAAAAGCACAGAAGGATTGTACTTCTTCAAGAGTTGCTCTGCTTGCGAAAGAGCCTGGCTTGAGTCAGTTGGGAATTCGAAGACACTTGTTCTTGAAGCCGCAGCTCTAACTACTTTGACACACAAGTCGTCAGTAATCAAGATTGGCTCGAGCCCAATAGCCTGCAAAGCCTTAACCAAAACCGCAGCGCCTACTGGACCATCAGTTTCCGCGATGTTCAATGGCAGTATCGGAAAACCCGTGAGAACAAAGACGTAATCTCGAGGGTCTGTCTTCTCAACGAGCTTTTGTGCAGCAGTCAAACATAGGGATTTCCCGTGATTAGCCTTCAAGGCGGCCTCATAAAGCTGGCGCACTACATGCCGCGCTGGCAAATCCATGGACAACGCTTGGTCTAACATGTACGCCTTTTGTTCAATATCCAAGCTGCATCACCGCTTCGATAGAGAAGCCTCACAAATACTCTCTCATGTCTTCAACAGCAGCTGAAGGAACAGGTAAATCCTTCATTGTGAGCAAGCCTGGCGGCGCATTCATTATCTTAGGTATAGCATTCACAATCATGGCTACAGTGCCCAAGTCACCGTGAACGCAGGGCGAAATCCTCTGATGAACCGGAGGCACACCGTCGATGGTTATCGCATCATATTCTTCCTCGGCGCCAATGTACGCCTTAAAATCAAGCATAATCACATCTTTATGTTCCAGTACTCCTCGGGCAGTCTGTCTCAGCCCTGCAACCTGTCCTTTCTTGACTGTTATGGCTTCGCTACGCACTTCCTTCTCTGCTACTATCGGTTCAGCTTGCTCAACCTTGATTTTGTCAAGCTTCCAGTGAAGGGCTGCTGCAACCATGCCTATTGACTGTTCAAGTCCAACATGCCCTGTTATCTCCTTTGAAGCCATCTTCTTCTGAAACTCGTTTACTGTTAGTCCAGCGCCAACTTTCTTCTGGAAAGGCACACGCCGAGTGGCAGCGTTCATCACACGTTCAACTCTTATCCTCTCAATCTTTTGGCAAACGCCTGTCAAAGTGATGACCAATGTGTCCATTAGAAAGCCTGGATTAATCCCTGTGCCCAGAAACGACATAGCATATTTCACGCCCAATGCTTCAAGTTTCTTGGCAAGCTCAGGCTCTGACACAAATGGATACGATAGCTCTTCACAGGTTGAGATTACGTTGACTCCGTATTTAGCTAGAGGTGCAATCTGTGTGTAAACGTCTTTAAGGTAAGAGCCAGTAGCATGGACGACTACGTCACAGCAGGCTTTTCGCATAACGCTGTCAATATCATCAGACACAGCCACACCCAGCTTCCTGCTAATCTCAAGCACTTGACCCAAATCCTTTCCAACTTTGTCCTTGGCAACATCTATGGCGCCCACGACTTCCACACCTTCCTTTTCCAACAGAAATCTCGCTATTCGACTCCCAACGGCGCCAACTCCGTAACACACAACCCGGATTTTCTCTTTCTCCATATCTTCTCACCGTAGCATTAAGTTTCAACAAAGACAGAGGCTTGTTTCCAGCAGCGGTTATAAATTTTTGCAGACAATGACTAGCTAGAGAGTTAGAGGCTTTCTTTCAGACAGTTACAGTATGCCAAGTTTAATTGCTATGTCTGCTGCTTTGTAGTCCGGGTGGAGCTTCACAAAGGCTTTCTTCTGGCTTCTAGCTGTGATGTTCATCGTTACTTTCTCAACTCGCACTTCATAGAGTTGCTCAACGGCACGTTTCACGTCGGCTTTTGAAGCCTTTAGGCTGACTACAAAAACCAGCTTGTTCTCAGATTCAAGAATGCGACTCGCGACTTCAGTCATTACGGGATACAAGATTACGTCGTATGGGTCCAGACGCAATCAACCTCCTTAGGCATACAACTCGTCTAGTTTTTCAAAAGCCGACTTCGCCCAAATAGTCAGTCTTCCAGGATGGGTTCCAGGGGCTAGAAGCTCAACGTTCAGGTTGTTTACAGTTGTGATGTCCACGCCTAGCAGGTTGCGTGCTGCGCTGGCGATGCCCTTGTTCTCAGCCACGACCACTAAGGGTCCAACTGCATGTTTCATTCGTCTGCCGCGCCTCTTGCCTTTTCCCGCACGTTCCTTGAGGCTTTCTTTAACTCTGATGATGTCTGACCAGAGTCCAAGTCTCAGAAAAGCTTCCTCTACTTCGCTTGTTTTCTTTAGGTTTTGGATGTCGTCTACAGCGACTAGTGGAAAGTCGCGGATCATGTCAATTATGTGTCCTCTGGATGCGACTAGTTCCTTTGTGCCAGTGGCTGCCAACGCGGAGCGTAGGGCTAGGTGCATTTCTTTTTTGGGGATTTTTTT
Source organism: uncultured Candidatus Bathyarchaeia archaeon (assembly GCA_964386655.1). GTDB lineage: Archaea > Thermoproteota > Bathyarchaeia > Bathyarchaeales > Bathyarchaeaceae > DATETJ01. Next base: position 5,881 of record CAYLSJ010000004.1, read on the forward strand.
AGCGGTTTTTTTCCATGAGACTGGTGGGTGTGCTTGTCGTCCTTTGACTATGCCGACTGCGAAGGCTGCTTCTTGTCCTGCTTTGAGTCTGGGGACGCGTGCGATGCCGTGTCCTGCGCCTAGTGATTCGACGCTTCTGCGTTTTCCTGCCAGTGGGTCTCTGCCTTGCGGTTGGTATCGATGCGACTGCAAGGCGACGACGCCACGTTTGATTACGTCAGGTCTGAGTGGTGTCTTGAAAACAGCTGGGACTTTGAGCTTGCCTATGGCTTTGCCTTGTAGGTCGAAGATTTTGGATGTTGTTTTTCCCATCTGGCTGATCCTTATCCTTGTGGTGATTCTAGAGAGATTTCCATGATTTTCGGTGGCGCTTCTGGTATGCGCTTAGGCGGTCTGGCTGGTGTTCTGAAGCGTATTAGGCGTTTGGCTGGTCCGGGCACGCTTCCGTTTAAGAGCACGTATGTGCCTTTAACTGGTCCGTAGCGGAGGAAGCCGCCTTTTGGTGTGATGTCTGTGCCGTCTGTGCCTATTTTTAGTATGCGTTTGTTGTATTCTGTGCGTTGGTGGTAGCCCATTTGTCCAGAGCGTGGAACTGTGTATAAGACTCGGTGGGGGTTCCAGGGTCCAAGTGTGGCTACACCTCTTTTCATTTTTCTGCTTTTGCGGTCTCGAATTTTGACGCCCCAGCGCTTTATGACGCCTTGGATGCCTTTGCCCTTGGAGACCGCAACTACGTCTATGTATGTGCCTTCTTTGAATACGTCTGTAACTGCGACAGTCTTTCCGAGTAGGGGTTTGGCGTATTCGAGTTGCTGTTTTGTGTCGCCGCCGTCGATTTTGATTTCGATGAGTTCGGGTTTCTTTTTTGGTACGTTGGCGAGGCGTGGTTGGGTTGCGGCTAGTAGGCGGAGTTCAGTTATGTTGGTTAGGTTGTCTTCGATTTTTTTGATGCCGTTTTCTGGGTTTGGGTTGTTTGGTGGTGTGGTTAGGCGGTTGATGTCTTTGGGTGGGTTTTTCATCCATGTTTCTGTTAGGGTTTTTAGACCGTATGGCGTTTGCTGGTAGGCGCGTATGGCGATTATTGTTGCTGGTGGTGTGTCGATTACTGTGGCTGGTTTGGCTACTTCTTTGCCGAAGTTGGGTGAGCCTGCTTGGTCCTCTACCATGATTACATGGGTCATGCCTGCTTTGTAGCCCATGAAGCCGAGTAGTGTGGGTGCTGCTGCTTTTATGTGGGGCCAGTATCGTATGCGTCCTGTGGGCTTGGCTGCGCGTCCTTTGGGTAGGTAGCTTAGTGAGCCTCTTTTGGGTGCGCTGACTTTTCTGTGACCCATGGTGTTCTCATCTGTTATGGTGTTTCGCTGTTTCTGATTAGAGACATACCGTATAAATGTTACTAATGAGAGAGGGGCGCTGAAGGGGGCTAGTATGAGTGCAGAAAAAATTTTTCAGTGTGAAAGTTCTACTTTTCAGTTTGCGTTCTGAGCGTTGTTCATGGTTCTGTATGGTGTTTTGAGCGCTGTTTACTTTCACTTTGTGGTGCGGTTCAACATAGTTTGTGGTGAGCTTCAATGTTGTTACGGGTGCGCATTGACTATGTTATTAGAGCTCTGCTGGAAAAGAAATTTCAAAAGAAGAAGGCGTTGATTCCCTTTAGTCTTCTTCTACTATGTTAGAGTGGGCTGTGGGGCTAAAAATTTGTGTGCTTGTTAGTGTTGACCTCGCCTTAGTAACACTAACATGTGCTATGTTGACGGGGCTGTGGGCAGGTTTGGACAGTTGTCGTTGAACACGAAAACGCAGACTGTTTGAGAGTATTGGTCTCGGATGGTTTCTTTTGAGGTGTTATTAACTTTCGCTTAGCAAGAGTACTGATACCGACTTTCTGAATGTTGGAGTGTGGCTGCGGGTGTGCTGATGTTAAATCGCTGGTGTCATCATTATTCAGAGATTGGTATCAAGAAAAAATCGTCCAGGATGAAGATGAATCTTGTACCGTTCGTTTGGATTGTGCGAATGCTGAAGTGATAGTTGATGTTAGTGGATTCTCGGGGAAAACCGCTAGAACCGGTTGCCATGGGAATGCATATTTTGCTTACAACGCAAAAGGCGCTGCGGTTCGACCAGAAATCCATCAAGTTGGTTCCCCAGTCAACGGGGGCGGCTTGAGATGGGTAGTAGCTCCAAGATTGCGCGATTGGATCGTCGGCGCCGATTACCCAGTCAATTATATTGACGTTGGATATCATGCTCTCATTGATGTACTTGGGCTTGACTAAGACGGTTATGTTATATTCGGCAGAAGGGATGCCCCAAGAGCTTCTCCAATAGCTTCTCCATGTGCCGTCAGTTTCGGTTTCGTAAAGAATGATAACGTCAAGGCTGACGAGTTCATATGGATAATCCGTGAATTTTTTTTGGTACAGGTTCTGCTTGAGAGATGTGGGAGTAGTTGGGAAAGACTTGACGAGAAGTATAACCGTTGCTATGACAGCGATAGAAACGACAGCAATAATCAGTCGTCTTGTCACTGTTGGTCAATATTGAAGAGTATTGGCGCATATTTAAGTTTATTGGCTCTAATTGAACCCCATCACAGTGGATAGGTACCTTGGTATTCCGCATATGGCTCCTAGGAAGTAGGAGAGTGTCCATGTTGTGTTGTAGAGTCCGTTCTCCAGTATACATGATATAGAGGTGTTGGGGGCTGAGCCGTTTAGCAGAATTAGGAGAAGGGTGAATGCTGGGGTGAAGATGGGCAGTCTGCAGATTAGATCGAGGATTATTCCAAGCGTTATGAAGAGTCCGATAGCGATTGGGCGTGATCGCGTCAGGGTTTCATGTGGGTATTTGATGAGTAATGGGAAGTAGCACGCGCCATACGTAAAGGCTCGTTTTATAGGCCATAATTCTGGCGTGTGATTTACTGTGACGTCTCGTGCGTGGAGAATTTTCGATTTGGTTTTTTGGATTTTGTAAGTCAGCACTGCGTCTCCTGCCCACTCTGTTTTCGGGTCGAATCCGCCTACCTGTTCAAAAACTGTCTTTCTGAAGGCTGCGTTGCCAGATTTGATCAGTCTCTGTTCAGGTTTGGGCGACTTGAACGTCAGCGTTAGCCCTGTTCTGCTGGGCTGGGGTTTGAAATATCCGGCTACGACTCCCACCTCTGGGTCTTGAAGATGTTGTAGGAATTTTTGTATCCAGTATGGGTCGGTGATGATGCAGTGTGCGTCTATGAAGATGATTATCTCACTTTTTGCCTTTGCTACACCCATGTTGCGTGCTGAGCTTGGTCCTATGGCTTTTGTATTTCTGATGACGGTCACTGGAAAGCGTTTGAGTATGTCACTCGTGCGGTCAGTTGAGGCGTCGTCGACTACTATGACTTCTTTGTTTGGGTAGCTGTCCTTAAGGACTGATTCAAGGCACGCGGCTATTGATTTTTCTTCGTTGCGGGCAGGTATAACGATAGAAACTGATGGCTGTTTCGTGCTTGTTTGGGCGGTTTCCACGCGTTTTCCTCTTAGAGCAATTCTGGGTACTTAAGGATAAAATCTTCGCGTTATGATTCAGGATGCAGAGGCTCTTGAAGTCGTATCAAGGAATGCAGCTAACAGCAGACTCGGAAAGCAACTCTGGCGGCTTTTCTTATCCTGACCAGTAGATGAAAAGAGAGTCTCCCCAGTTGAGCATTCTGCTCGTACCGTTGGTCAGTATCTCACGAATCACAAACCAAAAACTAATAGTCCAAGCAGCACCAGCTTGGCGAGGAACGTAAGCGGGCCATTCGATCTGAAAGACTTCACTCGCAACGCGCCAGGCACTTTGATTCAGCCAGAAACCCATCAGTTCTATTCCATAATCGATCGGTGGAGGCTCCTCTGCGAGGTCCGGCCATCCGCCATAGGCGTGGTCTATGCCGCTAATCCCCCAACGAATGACATTGACCCTGGAAATAGCGTTCTCTTTCACATACGTTGGCTTCACAAGAACTGTTACATTGTATTTAGCGACATCGCTTCTTCTCTACGTGCCATCCATCTCTGTCTCGTAATGAATAATGGTGTCAAGGCTCAACAGTCCCTGCTGGTCGTCAAATGATTTCATGTACAAGTTCTGTTTGAGAGGTCCCCGAGGAGGTGGAAAAAACGCGATAAGCAACGCAGCAATTATTATGACTGCGATAATGATTCCAGCAACTGCAAAGCGCGCACGTTTTCTCGAAGATGCAGCTTGCACCTTTGGTCAATATTGAACGGCATTGATAAGTATTTAAGTTTATTGGCTCTCATTGACGCTCATCACAAGCGGCAAGCCTCACAAACGCATAGAAGGCTGTTGAATTGATCCAGCATCATCGAGGCATCTTACAGTTGGCTGAAATTGTCTCACAAATAGAATCAACGTTGCACATCAGAGTTCTTGAAGGACGTGTATCGATAGACTAGGTTCCCTATGAATTCAGAATTCATAAGCGTATAATCCTTGTAGCCTAAGCTAAGTGCTAGGAAGCTGCATGTGTTGGACAAAGAAACAGAAAGATTGGTCAACGAAGTCAAGAAAGAGCTGCAGGCCTTGAGAGCCAGAATTGATAGGCAAGAAGACCCGAAGCTTTTGAAGACTTACCGGAAAATGCAGGCAACACTCGACTAAGGCAAGTATAAAACCAGGTTCTTGCAGGCTCCTCTTACTATTCAGTTTGCTAGTCTCTGCCTCTGTGTCTACAAGGCGTCGACATTTTTAGGTGCATAGATACTATATTTTGCAAAAGGATGACTAGAGAGGAAAACGCAAAATGAAGCCGAAGCTTGTGACTTATGAATACGTTCCTCCAGGGTTTGAGATCGTCATCGAGAACGCTGATGTCGAGATGGGCAAGATCTGGAATCTCTGGCATAATGTCAAACTGACTGATAATCCTGAAAGCTGGGACAACGAGATCAATCTGATCAATAGAATGCAAAGTAGATTGGGCAAGCTGACTCTGGATCAGCGATTGATCCGTGCTCAGATGGCTGAGTTCTGCCGAGTGTGTCCTCTTTTTCCACACAGCATTGACATTCTTTGTGAGGAGATAGGCAGTGTTCGTTTCTCTAAGCCTATGAGGATGGGATGCGAAGGTCGCGGCTTGTTGGATTCTCTTGGCTACCACGATCAGGCTGGTTTGAAAGAACAGCAAGAAGTGATTCTTATGGAGCAGGCTAAGTCTCTTGAGAAGTGGTTGGAGAAAGGTCAAGCGGAGACGGCTACTGAGTCAAAGGTCTTCGGCTTTCTTGGTCAACCAACAGATGACAAGGCGGCTGTAGTTGAGAAGCTTGTTCACATCGTCAGTTCTGGTGAGATCTCAGTATCCTCTTTACGGCAACTAGCCGAAGATGTCTGCGAAGAAACCCAACACGACTCTGTGACTGCAACATGCGAGCGCTACCAGGGGCGACCGTTCAACTGTTTCACATGTCTTCCAAAGGACGTTTCAACAGCAAAATGCCAATGTTGCTATTCTATGTTTCTCGACGCTTGTCTCCTCTGTGCCGGCACATCAGGTGAGGAAAGGTCAATGTTAGACGAGTTCAGGCGTTTTGTTGAAGAAAACATACTTCTGTACTCAGTTGCGGTTAATTCTTGGTTAAAGGAAGACCCGCCAAAACCTATTACATGGCTGAAAGGTGCGCGTTACATCTCTAAAGAGGTCGCGTCAGGTATTGTGGAAAGGGTCCACTCCTCTCTCGGTGAGAAGGATGAGATCAAAGAATGGTTGGCAGCTTGCCTTCTAAAGACAATCAAGGACAATCAGAGATGGCACAAGCGCGCTGAACTTATCGATAATTTTCCAAAGGCTACATCGTACCTTAGAGAAACACTTTAAAGAAAAATGCAGGCGCAATACGTACACTTGGTTAGATTGGAGAAACCTGTAGAATTGATGTATGAGCGACTGGCTGCTTATCTAGCCGAGAATCTGGATTTCGGTAATGTGTCCACTATTCTTGAGGCAGGGTGCGGAAGGGGGCAGTTGACGATTCCCTTTGTCAGAAAGCTGAGGAAGATTAAACCAGACTTCAAGGTCATCGCTCTTGACCTCTCCACAGGTCCTTACAAAGGTCATTTGGATATTCTGAAGAGGCGTGTTCGAAAGGAAAGGCTTGACAGATTGATTACCCCTGTGAACGCGGATCTGAGAAACATGACCGCGATACATGATGAGAGTGTCGATCTTCTTGTCTCTAATGAAACCCTTTGCGAGCTTGACAGGAACGGCTTAGAAAAGGCTGTTCACGAGTTCTACAGGGTTTTGACATTTGGTGGACAGATGGTGCATGGAGAGTTGATTCAGGCTTTTGAGAATGAGGCTCAAAGACTTGTCATCGAGGCGAACCTGCATTCTCTGGAGACCTCTCTACCGAAGCCTCCCTGGGTTTCACCCTTCTCTGATGAAGTTGCTGCCCTATTGCACAACATCGGGTTCAAAGACATAACCGTCAAGTATTTTGAGACAAATGTGAAATTCATGAGCTTCAACGCGGCGTTGAGGAAACTGAAACAGTGGCACATTGACCCCGAATTCGTCAAGAAGCATTTGCAAGAAATCCGGATATACGGCTTAGAATATCCGATGGAGCATCTAATCTTCTGCAGAAAATAGCTACGGTGTGCCTTGGTTTTTCACTCTGCCCCTGCTGAACGAGTCCTTTTTTCACATTCTCCTCCGTGTACTGTTAACTGCAGCTGCACTGGTCATCTTGCTCTACCCATTCTTTGACTTCTTCTTCTGTTGAGCCGAATGGGCATTCATCAGAGCCGCTTACATCTTTTCCAGTTAGTGTTGAGGCAAGTTTGTCCATCTTGCCTGTTGCGCCTTTTCTGACGATTCTGCCTACTGCGATTGCTTCGATTATTTCCTTGTTTTCTGCTCCTGCTGCTTGGGCTTGGGTGATTGCGGTTGCGAGGCACGGTTGGCAATTTGCTGTGATGGAGGCTCCGACTGCTATGAGCAGTTTGATTTTGTTTTCCATGTTTGATCACCTCTTGTTGTTTTAGGGGCGTCTTGGTCTGCTTAATTTGTAGATGCCTGCAGCTACGAGTAGTATGCCGAAGGCTGTTAAGGGATAGGGCCATGTGCTTACATTCTGTGATATTATTCCCGCTTGCTTCAGTACCAGTAGGCTGCCCCACAGAAGGATGATGGATCCGAAGGCTAGCTGATTGATGGCATGCTTTCTCAGTTTGCTCTGATGTTCACTTTCAAGCTGTCCATCAAGCTGGTTTTGTCCTTCTTTCATACATCAGCTCTCCTCTTCTTGCTACTACCTTGAGTGTAGTAGAAAACTATTTAAGCCTTATCTGACATCTACTTACTAGACAGAAGGAGAAAAACAACTTTGAACATTAAGGACACAGTTGCCAGAGACCAGACAATTGCGAGGCTTAAGGAATTGGAGTTGCCGACTCATGAAGCCTTAGCTTACGTTACCCTTTTGCTGCATCCCAACATCACCGCGGCTGTGTTGTGCAAGGAAACAGGTATTCCAGACTCGAAGATTTACTACGCTCTGGACGGGCTGTCTAAAAGGGGCATGCTCGTAGTTCAGAAGGGTAACCCGAGCGTTTACTTGCCTGTGTCGCCGAAAGAAGCTGTTGGCAATCTGAAGAATCAGCTTACTGAGAATCTTAAAGAAAAGATCAAGGAAGCGGATGCGCGTGCGCGTGTTTTAATTGACATGCTAATGCCCATTTACGAGAGCGTTGAAAAATCTGAGGAACTGGAAGTAGCCTACATTATTCGAGGGCAGAAGAATATTATCAACAGGATGAAGGCGCTGGTTGAGACAGCGCACAAGGAGGTAACGGCGTTCATTTCTTATGCCGCTGTTCTAAGAGGACTGAAAGAGGCTTTGATAGATGCGAAGGAGAGACGCAGAGTCAAACTTAATGTCGCTATGACTCCAGAGGTCTTCGAGGAAGAAGACTGCTCATATCTAGGAGAGGTGCGTTTGCTGCGTTGTTCGGGTGAGCAGTCGATTGACTCGCTTGGAATGCTTATCTCCGATATGAAAACGCTCATTACAGTGTCTGATTGGATGGATGAGGCTGCTTTGTTGACGCAAGATCGGAATTTGATCAGAGTTGCCAAAGACTACTTCGACAGCCCTTCATGCTGCACGAGCGTGAGACCTGGCAAGAAACGAGAAAGCTAAACCCATCTTCAACAGCTGAACCAACTATATTCAACACAGCAGACGCGCACATTTCTTGTGTACCAGCGTGCGGTCGTGTTTTGTTTATATGCGCGTTACACGTGATTTTTCGTCATGGACAAGTTTGTCGACGAAGTGTTTGACCGCCTAGGAAAGCTTGGTTACAAGGCACGAATGATTTCCATCGACCACTTACCTACGCTGGAGAAACAGATAGATGAACAGCACAGTCGAGGATTATTGGAAAATGAGTTCTTTCAGGAGCGGCTCGATTGGTTTCGTTTCCAGATCCCTGATAGCTTGCCGAAGGCGCAGTCGATAATTGTTGTGGCGGTTCCCAGACCTCAGACTCGAGCGGTTTTCACGTGGAATGGGATTAAACGTCCGCTTATTCTTCCTCCAACCTACACAGCGTACAACAATGTAACAGAACGGGTTCAGAATTCGCTTGCAAAAATGCTCAGTGAAAAGGGATACGCGGTTGCAGGAACTGCATTGCCTCTCAAGTTGTTGGCGGTGCGCAGTGGACTCGGACAATACGGCAGGAACAATATTTGCTATGTTTCTGGTATGGGAAGTTTCTTGCAGCTTGTAGCCGTTTACTCCGATATGCCCTGTGAGGAAGACAGTTGGCAGGAACCGTCAATGCTGCAGGCATGCGAGAAATGCGATCTATGTCGCCGAGCTTGTCCAACTGGAGCTATTCCTTCGGATCGTTTCCTTTTGCGAGCTGAGCTTTGCATCAGTTATCATAACGAGAAAAGCGGTGATATTCCATTCCCCAGGTGGATGGACCCTTCTTGGCACAACTGTATCGAAGGGTGCATGCGCTGTCAACAAGCATGTCCGCTGGACAAGCAATTCTTAGATTGGGTTGAAGGCGAGGAGGAGTTCTCTGAAGAGGAAGCTGCTCTTCTGCTGGAAGGCACAGCTCGGGAAAGACTTCCCGAGGAAACGGTTAGGAAGCTGACGCATCTTGACATTTTGAACGATATTGGCATTCTGCCTCGTAACTTGGGTGTTTTCTTCAGGAAACGTGCGCTTTGAACCCGTGCCTGCGCTCAATTCCTCGAAGATCACGTTATGTTGCTGTGGTGCCACAGTCACACAGTTTTATTATTATGGCGATGCCAATGCACTCTCTAAGGTGAAACCAATGGGTGAATACGAAGATACATTAAAAGAAATCGAAAAGGCTTTTGGTTTCGTCCCCGGTTTTATGAAGGCTATTCCGAAGGACGCGTTGATGCAGGATTGGCCTCTGATGAAAAAATACCAATTGGGAGAATCAGCGATACCTGCTAAATACAGGGATTTCATTGGTCTTGGCATCGCAGCCAACATCAAATGTCCTTACTGCGCTCTCATGCACACAGCGATGGCTACGATGGCAGGCGCCACCGACAAGGAAATGGCTGAAGTCGCTTTTCTAGCCAGCTATACTCCTAGATGGAGCGCAATGCTTCACGCGCTGCAGTACGACTACGATACGTTTGCTAAAGAAGTGCGTCAAATTGGCGACTACGCAATGAAGCATGCCAAGAAGAAGTAGCGGAATAAGGACAGATGCTCTTTCTCTTCTTTTTTCTATTTAATCCTAAAGGTTATGGCCTCAGTCTGCAGTTGCATAGTTTCAGTCTGGGTGTCGAAATGCATTTGTAACCACGACTTCTACTTGATGACAGAATAGCCTTAACGCGAAGAGTCCTCGCATGCTTGCCGATGAGCAGTTGTTCAAGGCTCGGGTTGTGCAGCTTATTTTGGAGAAAAGAGTAGAGGAGGCTCTTGAAGCTCTCAGTCAGCACTGCAAGGTTGTTGCACCTCGGTTGAAGGTTGGAATGCCCAAAAGATCTAGCGGCAAAGCCGGATGCTATGTCTCAGCTACTAAAACGATTCACGTGGCTAGCATCGAAAGGCTTTACGACCCATTTGTGATCTTGCACGAGTTCTATCATCATCTGAGAACGCAAGGTGGCAAGCATAGGGGCACAGAGAAACACGCCAACAAATTCACACAAGAATACATCACAGCTTACCAAGCCACAACAAATACTCTTTTCGGATTTCATACGAATATGGAAACTAGGAAATGAGAATATGGAATCGAAGCTTTGTCCAGAATTTTCAAGAAGTGGCTCTACACACCCTCGCTTCGCATGATTGTCTTCTGGTCTTACACCTGTCTCCTATCTTCTTAGATCTGACACAAAGCTTTCCATTGCGCATCAGCTAATCATCGAATTTGGCTTCTTCTACTCGATGCAAACCAACATAGCCGGAGAAATCACCCAAAGAGAAGGACCAAGAGGCTTCCTACTACTACAAGGCATAGAACCTGGAGTCAAAACGATACTTAGAAACCTGTAAAGGCAAGCAATGCTTCACTAAGATGAATCTGAGCTGTTTTCCACGATCTTCATCAAAGAATGTTTACAATCGATTATTTTGTCGCAGCTCAAGCATTCATCGGGAATAGACGCATCTTTTGGAAGAGTTCGCAGATACCCTAGCCGATACTTGCATTCATGAGTAGCCTCTGTTTTCAAACTCTCTTGGATTATCCTTTCATGAATCGATGGAGCTGGAGGCGCAATAGAAGCCACGGGAACAAGGGGAGCGGCAGGAGCTTCTGCATCATTACTCGCCTTGGCATCACCTCTAACATCTCTCGCAGGAATAGGGAATTTCTCCCCCAGATTCTTTGTGACCTTTCTAGAATAGCTGGCGACACCGCCAACCAGAACAACAAGAGCAACAAGCCGGCTAATCTGCACAACTTCGTCAGTGTAAATCGTCAAGGAATAATTTAGTTCAAAAAGAATCGCTACAACAGACCCGAAAAAGAACAAGAAACCAGACACAGCCACCGGTGTCCAAAAAGACTTGCCAACACCCAAATGTCTAATGGCTTGCAGGGTCTTCAGACTCAAAAGGATTAAGGCGACTGCAATCGCGGCAATCGCCATTTCAAGAATGGGAACCAACCTAATTCCAGCAACGAGACTCTCGCTTCTGTCCGGAGAAAAGCATTGTGAAACAACGATTAATATCAGAAGTAAACGGAAATGCCATGTTCGTCAGCGATGATGCGGCTACAGATCACACTTCACGTTGCAGGATTCCTTCTTTTGCCCTGTTTCTAATCTCCTGAAGCGTTTTCTCAATGGCTGCCCTCTCCTCATCGATTCTGCTGCGTGTTTCCCAGAGCTTGCCCAAATCTTCAGCAGATATGTCCTGAACTCCTTCCTGACGCATTTTCTCAACAACCTTAAGGTCCTCCTCAGAGGGCTTCACACTGAACCGCTTATCCTCAACGCTATGCCTCACCATCTGCAGAAACGTGATATAAGGATAAACCAAGCACGGAACCAATACGTAATTCCGGATACTCAACTGATCAAACTGTTCCTGAGCCTGCAACTCCCCTTTCTCAACGGTGTCATGACCAGAATTCGTCCGCAAACCGTCTTTCTTCTTCCTCTCTTCGTCTTCACTCGGCAACCTCAGCAGCTCCCTAAGTGCGAAGTACCTTCGCTGTCCATCGGTGACCACATACTTGCCCTTACCACCATAAAAGAAATCAACACGTTCAGGCAGCTCAGCCACCTCAAACGGCTTCAACAAGCCGAACTGCGCAATCGAATGCTTGAGCGCGTCAAGATCCTCCCGCTTCAACGTTTTCGACGCTCTAGAACGCCTAGCCTTTGCTCCATAAGTGGAAACACGCAACCGCTTGGTATCAGCATCATTACGTCCCGGCTGACTCGAATCGATGCTCACGTTCCATGGGATGGCAAGTTCAGAGAATGGAATATACCTTAACTCAATATTCTTGCCCAGCTTGACCGATTCCAGTTCCAAGGATGTACAGCTCCTTCGAGAAGACCTTTTCCACTTTAAGAGAGAATCTTTCTGATATCTTTAGACTCACTACAATATATCAACATTACTATCTATAGATACATGACACTGTTGGCTGAGAAAGGGTCAGTGCGGCTTTTGGCCGTGTCACAGCCGTGAGGCTCCCAGCCGTCGCCTCACATCATCCCAATACAATCTGAAGGCAAACCGTACCTATTATCAGTTTTGCACGCTTACTCACTGCACAACTGGGTATTCATTGACTTTTCCAACGCGTCTTGAAACAACATACACAATAATTGCCACAATGGCAAGCAGGACCATGGCTAATCCTAAGAAGACCCAGCTTGAAGAGATGACACGCACAGAATCGACGTTACTGTCTGCTCCAGCGTGATTCGCATCTCCTGACCAACTCGCTCGGATAGAATACACTCCGATAGACGTAGGCTTCCACTCGTACGAGTATCGCCCACCTTGACCGCACGGCACGCTTCCCAAGACAGCCCAAGAAGAATTATCTCGCTTGGCATAGATCGTCACGACGCCTTGCGCCGAGGCAGGAGAAATCGTTCCACTCAACACCACCGAGCTGCCCTCGATCAACAGTGCGGTGGAAGCTGAAAGCGTAATCGAAGAAGCTGTCAAAGCGCTGAAACTTGCAGAAACCTGCCCAGGCGACATCATCTCAGCATCCTCTAAAGTTATGACCTGAGCTGAAACTCCCTCAAACGAATCTGGGCACTCACCAACTCTCCATCCACTTTCCCAGTTGCCACCTGTTGTTTCAGCCATGTAATAACGTACATCATTGTAAAGAAAATAGGTAACCGCTGTCCTTGCATCCTGTGGCGCATGTGAAAGACTCACACCGACGTTCATGTGATCTTGCCCATCATAGAACAATAGAACAACATCTAAGCCGCCTGCCATCATAACGGATGCCGCTACAAAAGAAAAAAGATCGCAATCGCCCTCGTTGTCAGCAATCGTCTCAACCGGATACTTCTGGGGTCCACTCGCCACGTAGGGAATCTGATGCACTATCATTAAGACGCCGTTTGCAAAGTCTTCATCATCATGATAAATGCTCTTTAGACTATCAGCCACAGGCTCTAAGGCGTAGGGAGTAACAAACTTGCCCAAGTCAAATCGAGATCGCAAGTCGTGATTTTTGCTAACAAAATATTCATACAGCGAAGAAGTCACTGAGACATTTAACTCGTAGCGGTCAGAGCCATCAGGATGATCAAGAATCCAGTAGCTATGCTTGAAGTCAGCTCCAGAAACTGGAGGAAAAACAGATAACACCATCAAGGAAACCATCAAGGATAAGACAAAAGTAGAACGAAATGAAGCCAATTTCAAATCATCAATCCCTTAGTCCAGATTTTCACGTTCGACCCCTAGGAATAAAAAAAGTATGAACCACAAGTTAAGACAGCTAATATGTGCCATTGCAGCAACTCATCATGCTCCTCATAACGAACCTCGGACGAAATGGCAACACGGGTTCTTGGCCGTGTTACAGCCATTGTAGGTTCCTAGCCGTTGCTTAACATCATCCCTTCATAGACAAAGTGGAAGCGTATCTATTATGAGTTTTGAATGACATCTACAAAGCGAAATTAAACACCCTCAGTTTCCTATGTTCAGCAACCCAGAAGCATGCGCTGTCACAGCAGAATGCTTCTTTCAGAGAATTTAAATAAGCATCGCTAACATTCTATCTGCTTCTCCCAATTAATATCGAAAAAGGAGTGTCTTCCCCTTGCAGAAACCAGTGATAATAGTTCACGGCGGCGCAGGCGCATGGCAACCCGAAAGAAAAAAAGCAGGATTAGCAGGTGTCAAAGCTGCAGCTCAAGCGGGACGCGACGTCCTAGAATCTCAAAGCGGAACTGCCTTAGACGCGGTTGAAGCCGCAGTCAAAAGCATGGAAGACAACGCAGTTTTCAACGCAGGCTTAGGCTCAACCCTCACAATAGACAAGCAAATTCAAATGGAAGCCAGCATCATGGACGGCAAAACACTCAACGCAGGCGCCACAGGTCTGCTAGCAGACATAAAGAACCCCATCAGTCTAGCCCGCATAATAATGGAAAACACAGACCACATATTCATAGTGGGCGAAGGCGCGGAAAAACTCGCTAAACTGTATAGATTAGAGAGAAGATCCCCGCAGACCGAACTCCGCTTACGTTACTGGCGAGAATCCCTGCAAAAAATCAGAACAGGAGAAGAAGAACACATGCCCAGGCTGACTCAGCTGGTCAAGAAATATCCTAGGCTTTTCCAAATGGACACGGTGGGCGCCGTAGCCTTGGACCGAGAAGGCAGCACAGCTGCAGCAACATCAACAGGCGGCTTCACACTCAAATTCCCAGGCAGAATAGGCGATTCACCCCTCATAGGCTGTGGCAACTACGCTGACAATCAAGCAGGAGCTTGCAGCGCCACTGGAGTAGGAGAGGTAGCTATGCGCCTCGTGTTAGCCAAACATGTCTGCGACCAAATGCACAATGGGCAGTTGGCACAGAAGGCGGTGGAAGACTCAATCATGCTGGTGAATCGCAGACTCAGAACAAGGAACTCTATGGGCTTAATAGCTGTCGACACTCAGGGCAGGGTTGGCGCGGCGCATAACACACGCAACCTATGTTGGGCATACATGACGCCTAGGATGACTAAACCGCGAGCAAGCCTAAGAGCGAAATACTTGCCAGAAGCCAGTTCCTAAGACTGTCAACCCGTGAATAGTCATTTTGGGATAACGCGATGGTGAATCACTGTTTTCAAGAATTCAGCATTCGTCAGTAGCCGTATAGAAATCCTTAAAAAATGGAACATGGGTTTTGTAAGGGTTACCCGAACGACCAAGGAGGTGGAAAACCTTGGAGGAAGAATGGGAAGAAGAAGGCGAGGAAGAGGGAGCTGAAGAAGAAGAATGGGAAGAGGAAGAATGGTAAAAAAGGCGTTTGACGCAAGATTCTCTTTCTTTTAGTTTTGCATATCAAAAGCAGATTTATAACTCGCCTTCCACATTGTTGTTTGTTTCATCATCAATTAAGGAGCATAAACAGCTCACATGGTCAGAGTCGCTGTTCTAGACGAGGACAAATGCGAGTCCAAACGTTGCGGTAGAGTATGCTACCGCTTCTGTCCGCCTGTAAGAAGCAAAATCGAAGCCATACGATTTGAAGGCGACACGCCTGTAGTCGTGGAATCGTTGTGCGTGGGCTGCGGCATTTGCGTAAGAAAATGCCCCTTCAAGGCCTTGTCCATCATCAACCTACCCGACGAGCTGGAAGGCGAATGCAGCCATCGCTTTGGAGCCAACACATTCAAGCTTTTCCGTTTACCAACGCCTACACCTGGCTCAGTGCTTGGGCTATTAGGGCAGAACGGCATAGGCAAGACTACGGCACTAAAAATCCTCACAGGTGAAATCAAACTGAACTTGGGTAAGTATGAACAGCCGCCTGAATGGGCTGAGATCATTCAGCATTTTAGAGGCTCCACGCTTCAAGACTATCTGCAAAAACTCAGAGATAAACAACTGCAAGTTGTGTTGAAGCCTCAATACGTGGACAAGCTGCCCCAAGCAGTTAAGGGCGAAGTAGGCGACTTGCTCCGCAAGGTTGACGAAAGAGGCATGTTTGAAACTCTAACCGACCAACTGCAATTAGGCAATATTCTACAACGCGGCTTAGACGTGCTCAGTGGAGGCGAACTGCAACGCGTAGCCATAGCAGCGTCAATAAGCCGCAACGCAGATGTCTATCTTTTCGACGAACCGTCAAGCTACTTGGACGTGCAGCAGCGGCTGCAGGCAGCCAGAGTCATACGCAGCCTAAAAGACGCTGGCAAAACCATCATCGTGGCTGAACATGACCTTGCGATACTCGACTATCTCTCTGACTACGTATGCGTCTTCTATGGATGCCCAGCAGTCTATGGCATAGTCAGCCACGTTCACGCTGTGCGAACAGGCATAAACATATACCTAAACGGCTTTGTCCCAGATGAAAACATGCGCTTCCGCAAAGAACCCGTAAGATTCCACGTTAAGCCGCCCGCGGCTGGTTGGACAACTGATCAAGCCGTACTGACATGGGACAAGATGCAGAAGGCTTACAGTGGCTTCTCGCTTGAGGTTGAAGCTGGAGAAGCAGGCTTAGGTGAAGTTATAGGCGTACTTGGACCAAATGGCATCGGTAAAACCACGTTTGTCAAGCTTCTCGCTGGGATAGAGAAACCTGATGTAGGCGTGTCACCGATGGGAGGCGACTCGTCAGTAAGCTACAAACCCCAGTATATTTCCGCTGAGTATCAGGGCACAGTGGAGCAATTGCTGCGAGGCCTGGCAAAAGACGAGTTTGGGTCAGGATGGCACAAAACAGAGATTATGCAGCCGCTTAACTTAGAGCCATTACTGGAAAGAGACGTGGCTCAACTAAGCGGAGGCGAACTGCAACGCGTAGCCATAAGCGCCTGTCTCTCCAAGAAAGCATTCCTATACTTACTTGACGAACCCAGCGCATACTTAGATGTTGAAGAACGGCTGGCTATGGCGAGGACTATAAGACGTGTCATAGAAACGCGCAGCGCCATGGCATTCGTTGTCGAACACGATGTCGTAGCCCAAGACTTCATCGCCGACCGACTTATGATATTCACGGGAGAGCCAGGGGTCGAAGGCAAAGCTACGGCGCCGACGTCACTCCGTGCGGGCATGAACATGTTCCTCAAAGACATGAACATAACCTTCCGCCGTGACCCAGAAACCAAGCGACCCAGAGTCAACAAGGAAGGCTCAAAAATGGATCGTCACCAGAAGAAAATAAACGAATACTACTATGTGTCCGCTGACAAAGACTAGGTTCAGGGCGCTTTTCTGAACTTGATGCTTTGTTCTGACAGCTCCAGATCGTAGACTTGGTTCACGTCAAAATCTACGTCAAGGTCTTCGTATTCTTGCTCGGTCAAGAACAGGATCAGCTTTGGAAACGTGAACTGAGCCTGCTGGGGAATAACGGGCAACTGTTGCTGAAGCGCCTGCATAATGTCTTGTGCCATGCGGGCTTCTTCAGTCTGCGGCCTGATGACCATTCGTGGCATAACTCGATCTTCCAACAGCTCGATCCGCTTGCCTAGGTTGCCTTCTGGGTCTCGTATAGATTCAATGCGTTGAACTCTAACGCGCACCATGACTGCTTTTCACTTCCGACCTGTAGTTGAACACAGCAAGAGGCTTTATGTTTTCCCTCTTCTCTACTCCATCTCCACTGTGGCTGGCGGTTTGGGCGTCACATCGTAGCACACTGCTGAAACAGTTGGGCATGCGCTGAGTATGCTTTGTGCGATTTCTTTCAACGTCCTCCACGGTATGTCTGCAACTTTAGCTGTAAGAAAGTCAGTTGTGTTGATAGCCCTAACTGCAACCACATAGGGTTGGGTCTGCGGCTTCTCGCCAATCACATAGAAGATTCTCGTAAAGGACGGGTTATCACTCAGTATTCTATTCTGCAGCTCAATCAGATCTTGAATTGACGACTGAACCGTATTCCCTTTAGCGTCGACCGCCTTAATAGCAACGATTTCACCATACACTCTGTTGCCTTCGCGAACACCTGTTGCCTTGTCTTCGAATATTCTCACTTTGACCTGACTCTGAGGAACCTCGAAGAACTTAGCCACTAGTGCCTGTGTCTGTAGCAACTGAGGATCATGAGACGCGTCTTCAACATTATCTACTATCACTGCAAAATACTGGCTTGGCGCATACGCCGCCAACTTCTCTTCAGCGATGGCTGTTGTCTTCTTAACCGCCTCCAACTTGTCCCTTCGAATCTCACCCACAACACGCACGGATAAGCCCGGTCCAGGAAACGGTTGACGCTCAGAAATCTCACGCGGCAATCCGAGGTAGCGAGCTACTTCTCGAACCTGACCCTTAAACAAGGTTGCCAATGGCTCAACAAGCAAGAAACCGTAGCGTTCACGCGGATTTATGCCGATTTGAGAGAGCACATTGTGCTGAGTCTTGATGCCGCCAGCGGTCTCAACAATATCAGCTAGAATTGTGCCCTGCACCAGATACCGAATGCCTTCCCGCTCCGCTGTCTCGCTCAAGACGCGATAGAAGGTTTCCCGAAACACCTTGCGCTTTTCTTCAGCGTCTCTCAGCTCTCGCATTTCTTCCAAGAAGCGTTCTTGAACATTCAGGATCTTGATAGGCAATTCGAGCGGAGGCTGAGACAAGAGTGCGGCAACCTTTTCAGGCTCGGCTATTCGCATGAAAGCATCGTCTAGCATTACACAGAGCAGGTTGTTGCCTATTGCACGGTGCACGAGAGCAGCGCAGGTGCAGCTGTCCACCCCGCCGGAGACTGCGATGAGCGCTCGTTCGCTGCCCAACACGTTTCGTATCTCTTCAACCTGTTTTTCAACAAACTCCTTGGTAACAAATGCTGTCTCCGACTGTGTCATATTCATGCGCTTCCCCAAATCATCTGGTTCAATGTTTCTCTGCTGATGTACATGCCACCGTTGGGCATTTTTCTGACGCCCGTGGCGGCATTAAGAACCTGAAAGCTTATCGGTCGGTCAAGTTCCTCCATGTTTCTGAAACGGATTAGGGTGACACTGCTTCTGTCACCAACGAACTTGTCGTATTCCTCTTTGTCTTCAAAGATGGTTTCAGTACCGTAATGGTTCCACATGTCATCTCTGGTTCCAGTGAGTCTCTCTACGAATTCGCCGAAGCCTTTGATCTGTTTCACTGGCAACTTGATGTAGAACAGAAGTCTGCTAGCGTTTTTTGGACCAACCTTACCTCGACGTACGAATGAGTGTATTGAGCCGCTTGTGTTGTTTCTTGTGCATCGACGGTTCCACCACTTCTCATCTTCCACGAGAATGTATGCATAGTGTTCTTCAGACATCTTTGGTCACCGAAGTAGAGATTTTAAGCCTTAGATTATGAGTTTCAGCCTTAAAACGATTAGCTGAAATGCCTGAGTTTCATAATAGCAGAGGAAAGGATGAACTGCGATGCGCTTGGACTACCACATGCACACCACGTTTTCAGATGGAAATAAGGATTTGAGTGAATACGTTGCTGAAGCAGTCAAGAAGGGAATAGACGAAATCGGCTTCTCAGACCACATCCATCTGCAGAAAGAAAACTGGTCGATGGATCACGCAAACCTGCCCAACTATGTGAGCGATATTGATCGGCTTGATAATAACTCTCAGATTTCAGTAAAGACGGGTTTGGAAGTTGAATTCATCCCTGATAGGATGGACGGCTTGATGCAGTTGATCAATCGATTCGACTTTGACTATCTGATTGGTTCCGTGCACCATCTTGGCGATTGGCTGGTTGACAACGAAAAATACATTGAAGAATGGAAAAGAAGAGACGTAGACCAAGTATACGACCAGTATTTCAACATAATCCAGAATATGGCGAGGACGCGGTTGTTTGACATTGTTGGGCATCTGGATTTGGTGAAGAAATTCGGCTTTCGACCTAGACGTGACATAAGCGGTCTTCTACTCGAAACTGTGGAGGCTATAAGCAAAGGCGGCATGTGCATCGAAATCAACACTGGCGGCTTGAGAAAACCCTGCTGTGAACTCTATCCAAGCGAGAGATTGCTGAAGATGTGCTTCGACAATGGCATATTCGTAACATTCGGTTCAGATGCTCATTCACCGAAAGATGTTGGATCAGATCTCGACAAAGCCGTGGAATCAGCAAGAAAAGCTGGCTATGTTAAGATAGTCAGATTCTCAAGAAGAAAAAGAGACTTTGTGGAGATTTAGCTGGAGAAGTTACGCATTTCCAGTTTAAACTGTGGCGCTCGACTGCTGATTTTTGTGGCTTTCCTGAAGAATCCAGACTGCCAGTTGAGGTTAAGCGTCTCCACCTCTTCATTTCTTGTCAAGTTAAGGCTTTTGTACTCAGCACGACGTAGAAGTAGGGCATAAGAGTGGCTTGGTGCCTCGATGAACAAGGAAGAAGCAAAGAATATCGTGGACTTGCTGAAACAGCATAGCAGCGGCAGGCAACAGACCGCAAGCGCTACAAAGGGCGCCATGTGTGGTTTCACAAGTGAGCTGCGTTCAACTCAGAAATTGTGGAAACATGAAAACAAGCCATTTTTGATCAAGGCTGGTTTGGCGTTGATAGCTTTTCCAGATCCAACCATAAGTGATGTCATCGGTTCAGCCATGGTCGCTGCTGGTTTAATTCAGCTGAAGATGCGAAACTCAACGCTTCACGTAGATGATGTGTACAAGACTTTTCCAAAGGTTGTGAAAGAGCTGGGCGCAATAAAATCGCATGTGGTTTAAGAGCATAAATTCTATAACGGCTATCGCTTCATAATATGCTACAGACATGCTCGCACAACCCCCACTAGGTGAACAAGCAGAATGAAATTAGTTACAGTCTTACTTCCTGAAGCCTATCTGGAAGGCCTAGATGAACTCGTTCGCTCAAACATGTACCCAAGCCGCAGCTCAGCAATTCGCTCAGCTGTTAGAGACATGCTGAAGAAGGAGCTTTGGCAAAGAGGACGAGAAGAATAGAATCCGTGTTTGGCAACATCTTTACTCGGCTTTGGGCCTTCTGTTTCTCAAGCTTTGCCATGCTGCGTCTCTAATCTGGTTCGCCATTTTAACTGGGTTTTCTGCTTCGACTATTGCTCTCCCGACGATTAGATAACTTGCTCCAGCCTTCACTGCTGCTTCTGCATCGCCTCCTTGTGCTCCTACTCCAGGTGAGTAAATGGGCACTTTGTCTTTCAATAGGGCATGAATCTCATGTATCTTATCAGGATACGTGGCGCCTACAACTGCACCGTCA
>CAYLSJ010000005.1:0-3402 GCA_964386655.1 uncultured Candidatus Bathyarchaeia archaeon
AAGGTTTATTGAGGCGAATGGAGGAAAGGTTACGAGCGTATTTCAAATGAAGCTTAACATTCCAAGGATGTTCGAATTCCACACTAAACGCAAGCATGAAGTCAATGTGGATCTATATAGAATTGAACGGGTCGAAGGTGGGCAATAATGGCTACACAGTCTAAGCGCAAGAGCGGTCAGGTTGTGGTGCCAGGCGATCGGCTAGGAGTGATTGAAGAGTTCACACCGGGATCTGGAACATACGAGTCTGAGGGCGTCATTTACGCAACTGCTACTGGTCGGGCACTCATGGACTTGCTTAACAAACAAGTTTCAGTGTATCCTAAAGCCCATGTTTCCAATGTCCCGCATGTTGGCAGCGTTCTTTTAGGTCAAGTGTCAGAGGTGCAGAGCAAGCAAGCGACATTGAGAATCTTCCAAGTGGGCGAACGCTTGTTAACTGGTTTCTTCAGCGGCCTACTTCACATTGGAGATGTCAGTCCACGTTACGTGGAAAGCATGTATGAGGTCTGCAAAGCAGGCGATATCGTTAGGGCGAGGGTGGTAAGCGACAAAAACAGAGTGTTCCATCTCACAACTAACGAAAAAGACCTCGGGGCGGTCTACGCCTTCTGCTCCCGCTGTGGACACTCTTTAATGCAGAAGAGATTCATCATGCGTTGTCCAGAATGTGGCAACTCGGAAAGAAGAAAGACTGCAGCTGACTATGGGAAAGGTGAGATTTAGCTGGAAATCAAGATTGTGAAAAAGACACCTGACGAAGTACGTATCGAAATCATAGGCGAAGGACACACATTCTGCAACTTACTCGAGAAGGCATTGCTTGAAGATCCAACAGTTGAAGTCGGCGGCTACAGCCTTCAGCATCCATTGGTATCCAATCCTATAGTACATGTCAGAATGAAAGAGAAGAGAAAGCCTGAGAAAAGACCTGAAACAGCACTTAAGGAAGCTGCAGAGAAGATTCGACATCGCAGCAAAGAATTCCGCATTAGCTTTGAAAAAGCGCTTGAACAATGGCAAAAGAAATGAGTGATTTCACGCCTACATTGAAGAGTTATAACAGCCTAAGGGAGCTGCTGCTCGACAAGGATCTCGCAAGCCTGGGCGATTCATACGTAAATTTTGTCTACTCCCTCGCCATGTCCCAGAAATATGGGCATCCCACAGGAGCTAAAGTCAACAACAAAGTGTTGTCAAACGCTGTTGAAGCCTCGGGACTTCGTGGATTTCTACCTCACAGAGTTGATAGAGACACACGAGGGGACGCGGCTGAGGCACTGCTAGTTTTTGCTTGGCTTCAGAGCGTGCTCGAGATGGAGGATTGTATCAAAGTGCTGAGCAAGGAACAGAATATCACAGAAGCCTTTGCAGTGCTTCTACGAAAAATCTTGGATAGACTAGGCGCAGAGCATGAACGTGAGTAAGCACAGGCGAGCAGAAACAATCAGGATCCGAGAGGTTAAACCTGAAATCAGAGTGTTAGGCATCGACGACGGTGTGTTCACCCCACACTCTAAGGAACTGGCCAATGTTGTTGGTGTGGTGTTCAGAGGCGGCTATTGGCTTGATGGCTTCATGCACATCAAGGTTCAAGTTGACGGCATGGACGCAACCAAAAAGCTTGTAACCATGATAACCCGGTCACCACATTACCGACAGCTTCGAATAATCATGTTAAACGGAGTCACCCTAGCAGGGTTCAATGTGGTAGACATAACTGAGCTTCATAGGAAAATGAAGCTACCCATAATTGCAGTGACGCGGGACAAACCTGACTTCGAAGATATACGGCGAGCTTTACAGCATCTTCCCGAAACTGAGAAGCGATGGAAAGCCATAGAAAGAGCAGGCAAGATAATCAGGGTCTTCACACGAGACGGCGAGGAACCAATCTACATACACGCGGTTGGAATTTCACAGGAGACAGCTGCACGCATAGTGAAGAGTACGTCTACTCGGAGCAACATCCCAGAACCATTACGCGCGGCTCACATCATAGCGTCTGGATTGGAGAAATAGCAATCACACAGCTCTCGCATCAATAATTCACGCACACGAGAAAAGGTTTAAAAGACCCGGCATAAAGGAAAAACGCACAGATTGTCAAAATGTGGAGGGCTGTAATCTGATGGAGTTTTGTCCTAAGTGTGGAACGAGGCTTGTCCCAAAAAAGGGGAAAGAAGGAAAGAAGGCCAATATTGTGATGACATGCCCTAAATGCAGCTACAAGAAGCGACAGCCTGCGAGAGAATTGAAACCCGTGCCCAAAATTATTGAGCACAGCCCCCAAGAGACAATAGCGGTAATCAGTAAGGAAGAACAGAAACTTCGAGTTTTGCCTACAGTTCGTATTGAGTGCCCAAAATGTGGAAACAACCTTGCCTACGTCTGGCAGGTGCAAACTCGAGGAAGCGATGAATCCTCAACCCAATTCTTCAGATGCACCAAATGTAGCCACACATTCAGAGAATACAGCTAACGCAGCAAAGCATTCGTCACCAAGCAACGGTTCATAACCACTTGCATACTCCAGACTTTACATGCTGCGTGTTAGTGCTTCTAAAGCCGAACTCAACACTAACACATGCAAAACCATTCTAAGCCGTTTTGGGCATCACCAGATCGGCGATGTCTACACCATGACCATAGATTTGCCGTATCGCCGCAGAAGCCGCCAGCACCTGAGGCGCAATGCTCGAATAGTTCTTGTGAACCAAAGCCTCAATATCGTTAATCATGTCTTCAACCGCTTTCCGATTATTCCTAAGCGCCTCGGCTAAGCCGATGTCCCGCGTAAACATCGCCTTCAACGCGTTCTCATGAGTGTCAAAGGCTATTTTATGCAGGCGCAACAGTAGTTGAGATAGATCCTTGGCAACGCTGGCACCTTTCATGTCCAAAGCTGACTCTGCTAATCGCACTGATTGATCGCCGATAGCCTCAACCAAACTAGCAGTTAAACGATAATCTAAGCAGTCAATGGGCAAGATCCCAAGCTTCTCACTCAGCCCAGGATTCTGAATAACCGTCCTGAGAATCCGCACTAAGAGGAAGTATAGACGATTAACTTCAATGTCACGCGCAATCACATTCTTGGCTAAATGACCGTCGCCATCAATCAGCGCAGTAACTGCGTCACGGTGCATACTCGACGCTATGGAATGCTCCCTTTGAAGCGCCTTGTCGGGCGGAAAAGCAGCTGGCTCTAACAAGCACTGCATAACAATTTTAGAATAATCCTCTTCAACAATCTCCAAACCAATCAAGCGGGTCGATGACCGCTTTATACGTTCGCGATCCTCAGAACTTATCCTATCTTTAGCCTCAACGCGAAGTATGTCATAGCCAAGCAGGTATTTCCCCATAATCTCACGATCAAGCAGAGGCGAAGGTTGAACA
>CAYLSJ010000005.1:3502-26135 GCA_964386655.1 uncultured Candidatus Bathyarchaeia archaeon
GCCAAGCAGGTATTTCCCCATAATCTCACGATCAAGCAGAGGCGAAGGTTGAACAATCGCAGTCTCAGGTGCGCGTTCATAATTGTGCCTCGGATCCAATATGAGACGCCCGTTAGCACTCTCAGACAAACCCACCACTGAACTCTTACTCAACCCAACGCGGGTAGCCCACTCTTTCGGCAGGCACACGAAGAAGGTGCCGCCTCCAGTGCGCTGAACCTTCCGAAGCTCCATGTAAACCCCGAAGGTACAATATATACGGATATAGATAAGCTGTTTGCAGTTACAAGTTTTATAACATAAGGCGAAGATTCTAACACCTGAAGAGCCCAAGAACGATAGGCAGGCATAGACCTTTCAACATTAACCAAGAAGGGCTTGAACATGCCTCTAGAAGAATGCAAAAGGATTCTGGAAGTTCTCACGAGAATGGGTCTGCCTGAAAAGACAACGCTGCTCTCTCTGAAGTGAGATAGACGTCGCAACTATAGCGCTGACTGATTATTTCTATCTGGAGCGAAAAACAGAATTGATAGAAGGTCCAGAAGAAGGTAGCATCGCGGCACTGAAGTGGAGAGATGGGAGGACACTGAGGCTTTGAGCGAGCGACTCCAGAAAGCCGTCTCACACACCATGCGGGCTGGCTTTCAACTCGACGTCGAAGCCTTCACCCTCCTAGAGACTCTATCGAGAACCGAAGATCCCGTTGTGCTGATGGAGAATATCACAAAGAAAATCGATGAAGCTGAACAAAAACCTCTCTTCATAACGCGAAACCTCATCGAAGAGTTTATCAGGGCGACAGCCCAAAGCCAAATCGAAGCGGTTGAGCCGCTACCAACGGAAACCCCAACCCTTCTTGACGCGCGGAAAGAAGCATTCAAGCCTCATGCAAAGGAGCTTAAAGCAGATGTCAAGGTGTTGGAAGACCCAACTGCCGACATTACTACTGTTGGATCGTTGGAAGAATATCAAGAGTATTTCTTGGATCGCTTCAGACGTCTGCAGAGATACCTCAGACAAAGGATGGATGCACGAGACGCCACTTCACTCTCAGAAGCAATTAAAGCTCCTGTCAACACAAAAGTCAAAGTCATAGGAATGTTGACAGAGAAACGTGAATCACAACAGAAAACCTTTCTACGTCTTGAAGACACTGAATCCGCTGCTACGATCATTGCTTATTCAAACCTTGAAGCCTCAGTAAGAGAACGCGTCCAGACGCTACTTCTGGATCAAGTTGTCTGCATAAGCGCTGTGAAGACGCGAAGTGAACTGCTCATCCTGGAGGATATACTGTTTCCTGAGATACCGCAAAGGAAACCAAACAAGGCTGCGGAACCTGTCTGCGCTGCGTTAATATCAGATCTGCATATTGGCAGTAAGATGTTCATGCGCACAGAGTTCAATCGGTTTCTTCTGTGGTTGAATGGGAAGCTAGGTGATGAACGGTGGAGAGAGATGGCGGGACTCGTAAAATATGTGGTAATTGCAGGCGATCTTGTCGACGGCATTGGAATCTACCCAAAGCAGACAAAAGAGCTGGCAATTCGGGACATCCATCGTCAGTATGCTACCGTGTCAAAATACGTAGAACAGATCCCAGACTACGTAGAATTGTTGATCATACCTGGAAACCACGACGCTTCAAGGAAAGCGCTACCGCAACCAGCTTTGCCAAAGGAATACGCTGAGCCATTATATGAAAGCAGACCGATTCACTCATTAGGAAATCCTTGCTCCGCGAGTCTCCATGGAGTAGAGCTCTTGATTTACCATGGGAGAAGCCTAGACGATGTTGTTGCCAACACACCCAACGCAAGTTTCGACGCACCAGAGGAAGCCATGAAGCTCCTCCTTCGAGGAAGGCATTTGGCGCCAATTTATGGTCAACGCACACCCATCGCGCCTGGAAAACGTGATTTCTTAGTGGTAGACCGCGTTCCTGACATCTTCCATGCAGGTCACGTTCACGTTGAAGGTCACGACAGGTATCGCGGAGTGTTAATAGTGAACTCTGGTGCTTGGCAGAAACAAACCGAATACATGAATAGGCTCGGTTTAGAGCCGACACCTGGAATAATTCCAGTCGTCGATCTTCAGACTTTGCAGATAGCAACACTCGATTTCAGAGCGAACTGAAGCCCTGAGCGAACTAGTATTCTTCAGTGCTTGCTTCTTGAAACCAACATCATTGGTTTAGGAGAGTGCTCAAGAAGGCGACTCACCCTCTCGTCGTCAGAGAAAATGGTCTTAAACAGGGTAGTAGTTATGCTCAAACGGATCTTCTTGGTTCGTCCATAACGGCCCATGTTGACGACTTGGGTGTTCAGCAAACCTATAACGTCAAGCTCATTGATCAACCCACTGACACGCCTCTGTGTCAAAGGAGACATTCCAGACTGCTCGCAGAGCTCGCTGTAGACTCCGTATATATTGCCAGTGACACTACCCTCTAGACCTTGAACCTTCGACAAAAGATACACACTGCACAGGACAAGCTTGGAATGTAGTGGTAAATTTCTCAGAGCTTCGGTCATGCGGTCATGCTCAATTCGCTTCTCAGCCTGTCTTATGTGATCTTCATTCAGTCTCGAGGCTCCCTCACGTTCTGCCAGTTCTCCGGCAACTCGTAAAAGATCCAGTGCACGTCTTGCGTCTCCATGCTCAGCAGCTGCCAAAGCTGCGCACAGACCCACGGCGCCTTCGGAGAGAACATGCTCTTGGAAGGCGAGTTTAGCCCTGTCACGTAAGATGTCCTGCAGCTCATCTGCATTGTAGGGTTTAAAAACAATTTCTTCTTCACTCAATGAGCTTAAAACCCGAGGGTCTAGGAATTCCTTAAACCTCAGGTCGTTCGAAATGCCGACCACCGCTGTTTTTGCATGGCGCAAAGACTCGTTGATTCGTGTCAATTCATAAAGAAGGATGTCTCCTCTCTGCTTTATCAAAGCATCAACTTCGTCCAATACAGCTATGAAAACCTGTTGTTGGGTATCCACGCCTCTTTTGAAGCGGTCGAAGACTTCGCCCAAGGCCAAGCCGGTGAAGGGCACTCGCACTCCAACTGCGTCGCAGAGGCTCGAGAAAACACGATACTCTGTGCCAGTGATTCTGCAGTTAACATAGCAGACTCGTACAGGAGAGTTGAGCATGGCGGCCTTTTGGGACACCTTGCTCAAGACGAACTTCATGACAGCTGTTTTCCCTGTACCTGTCTTGCCGTATATGAAAATGTTCGAGCATCGCTCGCCCTGCAGCACAGGGGCAACAGCCTCTCCTACGAACCTAATTTGTGGCTCGCGATGTGGTAGGGTCTCGGGAATGTAGTCGTGCCGCAGTACCTCCCTATTCTTGAAAACGTGTCGTCCATTGAGAAAATTGTCGAACACGCAACTGAGGACATCTGTGTTGCTCACGCCGAGTCTCCTTCCCTCTCTCCAGGCCGTCGAAGCGCAGTTTGAACGTTGTGCACTACGCATAAGCGCTCTAGTACAAAAAACTAGACCCAAAACTAGAATCTCGCTCGCAATCGGCTGCTCCGGACCCGTATGCTTTACAGACATCGCGCAGAGACGCCCCTACGTTTCTTCTGCAGAAATCGGTCCATGGGTCAATTCGCCACTAGAACAATGGGTGTGCCCGTATGAGCAACGATACCACGACTCTGACAGTAGGCAGGCGCTGCAGAAGCGGCAGACCAAGTCGCAGCGTATGTGTCTTGCAATGGAAATTAAGGGGTGTGGGGTGACAGAACCTGACTATATCGATCACGATACCCGCGACGCCTTGGTCGTCTTATCACCAAAGTTAATTCATACCAGAAAGGGTCACAAGAAGACCTCTACCGAGCCCAAGAGACAGAATAAGACCAATTCATGTCTCTTTCTCCAGAAAAGGGACCCCTTGATTTCCACTGGAATTGAACAACGAGAATTCAGACGCGGCCGGAGGTTTGGCATATCAAGGCAGTGAGTCCGGTGAATACAATTCCCAAGAGACTGGTGCCCTCAAGAGTTTAGGGGAGTGAGCCTGGGTCATTTTCGGCAGCAGTTCACCGCAAGTTCTTTAACTTGTGAAGTGTTAACCTGTTAACCGCACCTGTGGTGAGCATGCCAGCTAAAAAAATGCGAGTAGAAGTCTTCGACGGAACTGGAAACAAATATACAGTCACTTTTGACGGCCAAGTCACGAGGGAAAAGGCGGTACGACTCTTGGACATAGTCGAACTGCTGGGGGGCATGCCCGGCGCACTACCTACGGAGAGTATGCCGCCAGCCGATCTACCGAAGCTGGAGAAAGTGCGCCTAGTCGTGGAGAAGCACTTCCCTATAGTTTGGTTTTCTGCCAAGGATGTTCAGAACCTGTATGAGCAGGAGATGAAAGAACCGCTCTCGTTGAGCATGGTCTCGACATATTTGACCAGAATGGCAGATCGCGGATTCCTGATGAAGACTGGCACGGTCAGTAGCAAACGGTACAGACTCCTCGTTCCCAAGACGGAGAGCCAAGTCAGCCTCCCAAAAGATAATAAGTAAACGCACAACTTTGTCTACAAAAGGCGCGCTGCCTTAACGGTTTCGATTTCCCCGACAGGATGGATGTTTGATGGCGGGCGGAATGAGTGAAGACCTCGCAGATATGCAAAAAAGGCTCAGCCTTTACGTAGATAAGGGAAGTATCGCCAGTCCCATTGACTCTAAAGAAGAGCCAAGCACCACGGTACGGGTCGATCAGTCGAGAATCAGACCACTTCAAAAGCTCGACGGTTTTGATGGACACTTTCTCGCAGTGGACTGCTCTACTCGCACTCTGAAGAGAGCAAACAACTGGGGAGTTTACCTCATGCGAGCGGCTTACGCGACAGTGAAGAACCGTGTCGTTGATTGGGGCTTCAAAGAAAGACTGTGCACCTCGATTGGAGACGCGTATACTCGTAGTAACTTCCTTACTGATGTAAGAATTGAGCTGGAGAGCCAGCTAGCACTTGATCTGCTTCAGCGAAGAGACAGTCCCTTTTACTACGAGGATACGTATCCTCGTAGTAACTACCTTTTGCTTGACGGAGGAGGATACTTCGGAGGGGACAGGAAGTTTCGAGTGTCACTATACGAGAAATGTGAGAAAACTGCAATGAACCTTTTGGCGGTCAGCAAAAACTCTCCTTCGCTACACGACGAGAAAGGCAGAGATCTCATAGCTACTACGAGTATACTCTCACCCTACAACATTTGGGTCTATCACCCAATCAAGGTGGCAGACAAAGACAAGAGCTTGTATGGAGACATCTCTCTTGTTAAACTGAGCAAAGATAGCCAACGCGTTTTTCGCTGCGACATCATGAAATATCTCACTGATCAAAGAATCGATGATATCTTGGCACCGCTGACGACTGTCGCTGAAGATCCCAGAGTCCTCGGATATCCCATTCCACTCTTTCTAGCCCATGATTTCTCGGCACCCTCCGAGTCAATGCTTCTCTCATATCACGATGAAGTAGAGGCAGCACTTGCTGAGGCAGGATTGTTGAAAATCCTGCGTCGAGAAGAGTTCACCTGCAGTTTTGCTGATGAACTGCATGGCGTGAGGTATCCTTTCAAGCGGGAGATGATTGCAGACTATGTCTGAGTTCATAGCGTTTGTGTGCGGAACTAAAGGAGACTCGGTCTCCTTCTTCTTGAATCAGTATGTAAACCTGTCTTTCGGGCAGATAGTGCGCATAGACTCGGCTGAGAGAAGCTTCTACGCAAGAGTTGTTAACGCCGAGAGCAAATCCACTCTCGACACCATAGAGCAACTGCGTGAGGCACAAGGAAAGGAAGCGTTCGGACCATACTCTGCGTTCAGGTGCGTCGAAGCCATTTTGTTCCTAGAGAGGCGGGGGAGCCGTGCTCGCTCACCAACCTTCAACCCTAATTATCGAGACAAAGTGTACCCTGCCAGCGAGGAAGACTGTAAGATTCTGAAACTCTCTGGGGACTTGGAAGTAGGCAGTTTGCGATCCGGGGAACAATTGCTCGGCTCTGCTGGCATCAACATTGAAGCCATACCGTTGATGATGGGCATGTTCGGAATGACAGGCTCAGGCAAAACAAACACAGAACTCGTGTTAAATGCCCAAATAATTGACAATAGCCCAAAAACCGTGGCTCTGATCTTCGACTTTGCGGGGCAGCTATTAGATGGTAAAGGGATAAACCCGCAGAGGGGTCTCAGAGACCACCCCTTGTTCCATAGTAAGGTTCAATATTTCTCAGCTCGAGACGGCAAAATGGTAGTTGGACTGCACACAATAACTCCAGAGAAACTCATCGCTCTGTTTCCTGACATAGGTCCTCCGCAGTTTAGGCTTGCCAACAAGCTCTACAAAACACTTGGTAAGACTTGGATTGAGCAGACACGCGAAGCTTATGGCGCGGAAGGGTTCCAAGGAGTGGGCCGCCTTGCAAACTACAAGAACAAATCTGTGATTGAAGCTTTAATGCTGAAGCTGTCATCACTATCTCGGGACCTTTTTCCTGCCTCGGACTACAATTTCGTCGACGTTATCAGGCAGAGTGTCTGTAGAGGAGTAACATGCCTGATCGATATTTCCGGCATCAGTTCAGATGAGCAGAACAAAATCACGTGCCTCACGGCTTCGGCTGTGGCACAGTATTACAAACGCACGTGGGAGGAGAACTACGAAGAGTGGAGCAAGTTGCCGACGCTCCTCATAACCTTAGAGGAGGCGCATGAGTTCCTTGACCCAAACAAGCCCAAAACCGTCTTCTCTGACATAGCTTTAACATACAGAAAGTATCGCGTCGGGCTCAACGCAGTTACTCCCAGGCCCTCCAGAATAAACTTTGATGTCTTCGCTGAATTGTGGACGAAGGTAATTATGAAAACCGAATTGCGCAAGGACCGCGTCTACTTGACTGAGAACACTCCCTATTTGGAGTATAGTGACACGGAGATCAAGATGCTCGATGTGGGTGAAGCCTTGTTGATCTCTGAGCCAAAGATCAGGTTTGCTGTGCCAGTCAAGGTTACGCATTATCCAGAGTACTTGGAGAAGAGGGGAACGCCCGATTATGGGTTGCATCCATCCAAGTCGCATGCTGAGATGGATGATAAGCTTAGGCGCTTGAAGGAAGTTGGAGGAAACCTAACTCACGAGAACGTGGTTAAGCCTTAGCCTCGCTCTTCTTCAGGAGCTTCAACATCTCTTCTTTGACGCTGTACGCGTATGGAGTCTTTTCCGCGCGGCGCTCTACGTAGCCGCCCTCATAGAGTTTTTTCAGCAGTCTGGCAGTATGCTCTCTGGTCAGCCTTATCATCTCTTTGACTTCGGGCGCTGTTCTCCTACCAGACGGAGAAGCTGCAATGAACTCCAGCACGCGAAGTTCAGTCTCAGTTAGAGGTGCAAGAGCTTGCTCTCGCTTCAAGGGAATGACTGCTTCAATCGGAGAATCCGCCACAGCCATCGCGCGTCTCTTCCATTCTTCCTGAGCCTTGACCAAGCCTTCCACTTTGTTCTCCAGATCCTTGAGAGTGGTCTCTACTGATTTGACATCGGGGAGCTCTGCAATTCTTGACCTCAGATCGGCGAGTCCTGAGACAACCCGATTTTCTTGCTCATCGAGGCGGCTTGAGAGCTTGTCGTTTCTTGATGCCTGTGTTTCAATCCTTTGAATCACAGCTCCGAGCTTGTCATCTTGCCTGCTGAGTTGCCTATCAAAACTGACGACTATGTCGCCGACAGCGGTTTTGGCCTCCTCGTAAGCCTTCGACGCCTGCCTTATGCGCCTATAATACAGTAGGATTGTAGCTATCGCGAGGGAGAAGAGCATTGCAGCTACTGTGAAAAGAGGCTCAAGAACAAGCACGCTTCCTGGAACGTATCGACTGAGAAGTATGTGATACGGCTGTGATTTGGAACAATATTGTAATATCACAGCACTCTCGCTATGCCCAAACATAAGGCGTGACATCACAAATCACGCACTATGGATACATTGCAGCTCAAGTTAAGACTTTCGCTCTATCAACATCAGCCAAACATCACAGCTCCATGAACACCTTTCGATATGAGCTTGACTGTGATTTGTGACATCACGTTCTTGCCAAAGTCCTCGAACTCGACAGTCTCTCAAGGGTGCTTTCCAATTCTTCGCGAAGCATTCCCGCGATTCGTAGATGCTCAGCGGAGAGAATCTTACCTGAAAGTGCACCTTGGTAGGCGCTGATATATTCCTTGAGCTTGTTGGCGACCTCTAAATAAGGGTCCAAACGTACGTCCTCAAAAACTCCAAAATACCCTAGAAGAAGTATGGTATATATAGATTGAACAATGTTTCTTCGGGCTTGCTTTAGAGTGTGGTTGAAGGCTCCGCGGCTTATTCCTGCCTTCTTTAGGCGCAATAGGGCTTTTTCCTCGTTTGTTAGTGATCTTCCAGCCAGATTTGGGGCTAGAAAGTCTATTAAAAGCGTCTCGAGCTGCGTTTTTGTTAGATTACTGTTTTTCGCTAGGATTTGGATGAGAGGATCGTTTATTGAGCCTAGTAGCCATTTGTGAATGGACTCTCTGGACGACATTTATATCACCTGGGATGCTGTCCGCTGGGATACAGTTTTGTATACGATCAAGGGATAAGAATTGCGGTCACAATATTACAAATGTAAAGGTTTCACGTAAGGGGCAACATGCCTCAGGAGGTTTCTTGGTACTGAAGACTCAGACAGTGGCATCTGAAGCCGAATACTCAACCTTCATCGGCTCTCTCCTCAGCGCTCTGTATCTTGCGACTAGTCCAAGCGAACCTTGTGAGCGAGATCTCTCTGGTTTCTGCTACATGTGCCTTAGGGCTGCCCCGGGCCATTTGGAGACGGTGTGATATCACACATCACAGCCAGGTTCCTTATTGCTTAAGACAGGGTGCTGAGGACTCTACGAAGCTGTGACCTGCACGTGATGTTGCAGGGACAGACCTGCGTAATCGTATGCAAGCCTCCGGCAGCCGTCTGTACATCTGCTGCCTTTGAGGTGTATTCAGCTGGTTCTGTCGCAATAATGCTGATCCTGTCTGACACGGAATTCCCTCAAGCCCTTGGAGCGGGTACTGCTGTAACTCCCAACATTTCTTGCGTGTACTTGTGGTCTTTCTGCTGCAGATCTGATGAGCTTCAGTTATCTATGGTTTGAATTCGTTAACGAGCTGCTTAATTCAGTGATGTCACATATGATCTGTGATTTTGCGTGATGTTACAGAGACTGCCGCCTACAGATTCTCGGTTTCTTCTCGTAGTGAATTGAAGACTTCGGGGCGTAGATCGCGTAGGATTGGAACCCATGCTTGGACGCGGTTGATGTCAGAGTAGTCTATTGTTGCAGATATGAGGTCGTCAGTATCATACTTTGCTTGTGAAATGACGCTTCCGCTTGGAGCTATTATTCGGCTTCCGCCCCAAAACTGCAATCCGTCCTCTATGCCTGCGAGATTTACGAAGGCTAAAAAGACGGTGTTTTCCATGGCTCTTGCCACTGTTAGTGTTTCAAAGAATCCTCGTCGAATTGACGGTGATGCAGAAATGCAGACGATAAGCTGGGCTCCTCTAAGACTCAACAGCCTTGAGATCTCCGGGAAGTATACATCATAGCAGACAATGATTCCTATCATCCCAGCTTCTGTCTGGAAAACCTGCGCTTGGTATCCTGGACGGAAATACCTTTTTTCTTCAAAAACGCTATGGGTCGGCAGCTGCATTTTCTGGTACTTGCCGATATAGCCTTTTGGGCCAACAAGAACAGCGGTGTTATGTAGGATAGCGCTTGTCTTTGCGCTCCTTTCGATCATTCCGAAAACTATGTGTACATTTTCATTCTTTGCGATTTTTTCGATTTCCCTTACTGAGGGTCCATTGGGCACAGGTTCCGCCAATTCATACGCTCTGTCCCTGACGAGATATCCGGTTAGGCTGAGCTCGGGAAACGCGATTAGATTTGCCTTTATCTTCGCGGCTTGAGCAATTCCTTTCTTCATGATTTTTATATTGTGCTTCTTGTCTCCAACTCGACATGACATTTGGCATAATGCAACTGTGATATCATTATGCATCTTGCTTTCTGCCCCTTTTTCGCTACCTAAAATCCCTAAGGTGCTGTGTATGGCAGCCTGAAGTCTGCTCCCACGGTTCTGTACTGCATTTTCATAGTTAGAGGTGCTCGCCTCTTGTGCTCTGTTGACAACCAGCGTGACTTCACGTTCTGAACAATTTTCAGTGGCAGGTGCAGCTGTTGGGCTATCTCTTCTGATGTCATGAAGTTCTCGAGTCCTAGAAGGACTAGGTCTAGTGTTTCGTATCCTATGCCGAGCTCGTCTTCTGCTAGTTGTCCAGGCCAAAGCTGAGGCGTTGATGGTTTTGCCACGATTCCAGCTGGAACGCCTATATGTGCTGCTAGTTGTTTGACTTGTGTTTTGTAAAGGTCCATTAAGGGCGAAATGTCAGCTGCGACGTCGCCCCACTTTGTGAAGTAACCCATCATGGTTTCTGACTTGTCAGACGGACCGACTACTATTCTGTTCTGATGGTTGGCATAATAGTATGTACATATTATTCTGGCTCTTGCTTTGATGTTTCCTTTACTTACCCTGTCTTTAGCATCAAAGGCTGGGATTGATTTGTAGCAGGCTTCGACGATGTCTGTGATATCCACGGTTGCGAGGCTGAAACCGAATTTGCTTGCCAATTTTTTGGTGTGCTTTTTGTCAAGGGTGTTGTAAGTTTCTCTCTCTGGCATGAAAAGCGCGAGTACATTTCTGCCGCCGATGGCGGAAGCGGATAGCGCTGCAACAGTTGAGCTGTCTATTCCTCCAGAGAGTCCTAAAACAATTCCTTTGGCTTTGGTTTTTTGGATATAGTCTTTTATGAAACGCTTTAAACGGGTTGTTGTCAATCGTGCGTCGATTTTAAGGGCTTCTTTTGTTAGTAGCATGTGGTACGCGTCCTCAGGCGCCTTCTTGCGAATGTAAGTTATGTTTGGGTTAGTGCGCAAATATTTAAGTTGTGATTTACACTGAAGACTTGGGTCAGAGTGGTCTGCGTTCAACTTGGTTTAGGAGAGTGCGAGAGTGGGGAGACGAAGAAGAAAGGTCGTTCGTATTCCAAAGAAGAAACTGCCCAAGGTTTTCACATGTCCAAGATGTGGCAAAGAAGCCATCAGAGTTGAAATCATTAAAAGCGAGCAGAAAGCGATTCTGCGATGTGGAAGCTGCCAACTGAGGAGCGAGATGCCTACAAAGCCAGCTTACGGTGATGTTGACATATACAGTCAGTTTATGGATCAGTGGTACTCTGGAAAAGCGTCAATAACAACTGGCCAGCCTGCTGAACCCAAGCCGGGACCAGCATGATTGGACAAGTGGAGAAATACCTTTTAGATAGGATTAAGCAGAAGGGCGCAATTCACCTTACGCTTTTGGATCCAGAGAAAGCGCCGCCAGAATCTGCTGCGAAGACTGCTCATGAGGCTGAGAAAGATAAAACAGCGGCGATAATGGTTGGCGGCTCCACTGTAACGTCAACGCAGCAACTGGAAGAAACTGTAAAAGCCATAAAGAGAGCTGTGAAGATACCTGTCATACTTTTCCCGAACAACATCACTGGCATTTGTCGATATGCTGACGCGATATGGTTTATGTCGCTTCTTAATTCTTCAGATCCCTACTTCATCGTTGGCGCCCATATTTTGGGTGCACCATTGGTCAAAAGATTCAGTCTGGAGCCGATTCCTCTGGGTTACATCATTGTTGGAGACGGCGGCGCGGCAAGTCTCATTGGGCGTGCGTTTCCCGTGCCCTTCGACAGACCTGAGCTTGCTGCTGCACATGCTTTGGCAGCGGAGTATTTGGGGATGCGATTCGTGTACTTAGAAGCAGGTTCTGGAGTCAAGGAGCCTGTGCCCCCAAACATGATAAAGATGGTGAAAGGAGCGATTAAGGTTCCCTTGATTGTTGGAGGAGGCGTCAGAAACAGAAATCAGGCGAAGGAAGCCGTGGACGCGGGAGCCGACATACTGGTTACTGGAAACATAACTGAGGAAGGCTCGGCGAAGGAAAGGCTAAGGGGACTCATAAGCGCCGTTGAGAAAAAATAAAAGCAGACCCTGACTCGGGGGCATCCTGTGAGCGTTAGGATGAGCAAGGAATACCAAGAGTACACTGCTTCTTTAGAGAGCAGGCTGCAGCAACTCTACAAGATTGCAGAGAAAGCCCGCGAGAAACATCTTGATCCGGTGGCACAGATAGAAATCGACATAGCGAAAGATCTTGCAGGACTTGTTGAAGGTCTCGTAGGTCCATCTGGCGTGGCGGAGAGCATACGGCAACTGGGCAAGACTCTGCCTAGAGAAGAACTAGCCTTCAAGATTGCCGAAGAAATCGTATACGGTAAGTTTGGTCATTTTCAAGCGCAAGCGGCTGCCGAACAAGCTGTGAGGACAGCCTTGGCTATACTTACTGAGGGGATAACGGCTGCGCCTCTGCAAGGCGTGTCCCGTGTTACTATCAAAGAGAATTCAGATAAGAGTAAGTATTTGGCTGTGTATTTTGCAGGTCCGATACGTTCAGCTGGCGGAACCGACCAAGCTTTGACCTTGGTTGTTGCTGACTTCATTCGTCGACTGCTTGGTCTAGATCGCTACAAACCTCAGCCCGAAGAGATTGCACGGTTCATTGAGGAGTTGCGGCTCTACGAGCGTTCCGTTGGCAGATTTCAATACAGAGTTTCGGACCAAGAATTAAAGGACGCTTTGGAATTGCTTCCAGTTGAGGTTACAGGCATTGAATCTGATAGGGTCGAGGTTTCTTCTTATCGCAATCTGCCTCGCATTGAGACAAACCGTGTGCGGGGAGGCGCCCTCAGAGTTGTCAACGACGGGATTGTTGGGCGCTCTACCAAAGCTTGGACAGTCATAGAAAAACTTGGCATTGAAGGATGGGATTGGCTCAGGCGAGTAAGACAGAGTGAAGAAAGGAAAAGCGTGGGCTTCATGGAAGACGTCATAGCTGGGAGACCTGTTTTTTCGTTTCCGTCGCGTCATGGCGGGTTTAGGCTTCGCTATGGCAGAGCGAGGAACACGGGACTGGCTGCCCTGGGTGTGCACCCTGTCACAATGTTCGTCTTGCAACGGTTTCTGGCGGCAGGAACCCAGCTTCGAATCGAGGCTCCAGGCAAGGCAGGTGTGGTTCTCCCTGTGGACGGCATTGAAACACCTGTTGTCCGCCTCAAAGACGGCTCTGTGGTTCGAGCTTCAATGGAGAATCTCGAAAGCATCAAGGATCAGATTGATAGAGTATTGTTTGTCGGCGACATTCTGGTCAGTTTTGGGGACTTCCTATACAACAACAAGCCTTTGTATCCTACGGGCATAACTGAAGAATGGTGGAGCCAAGACCTAAGGGCTGCTATCAAGAAGTACTTCAACAACAACTTGGAAGATGCAGCTTCCAAACTGCAACTCTCTACGACTCGACTCAGCAACCTGATGAATAACGGGTCAGACACATCGCTAAGTGGTCATGAAGCATTAGCATTATCATCAAATCTAAGCATCGCACTTCATCCTCGCTACACATATTTCTGGGAAAGTCTCGGTGTGGGTGATGTCAACCATCTGAGAACGTGGCTTCACGGATCAAAGATTAAAGCTGAAGATGGAAGGGTTGGCGAGATATGTGGCGACCACGAGGAATCGGTGAAAAAACTACTGGAAAGGCTTTGCATCCCTCACTGTTTGAGAGACAACGCAATTGTCATAGCGGATGATGACGCCGAAGTCTTTGCGGCATGCTTAGGTTGGCAACGCACAAACCCGCGACTTGACTCCCAGAATGTGCATCAGGTGCTACAACAGCTGTCAGGCATAGCTGTCAGGGAAAAGGCACCGACATTTCTGGGCGCAAGAATGGGGCGTCCTGAGAAAGCAAAACGACGGGAGATGCGTCCCATGGTTCATGCGTTGTTTCCAGTTGGATTGTCTGGTGGCGCTCATCGCAATCTGATCGATGCAATGGCAAAGGGTAATCTCTACGTGGATTTGGCTAGACGGCGATGCCCGGTATGTCATGAGTTGACTTTCAGGGTCATATGCCGCTCGTGTAATGTCGAAACCTTCATTGAAAGGATCTGTCCCCAGTGCAAGCGAGTCGTAAGAGAAGATGGCTGTCCAACTTGCGGAAGTGCTGCGAGAAGTTTCGAGAAGCAGCTGGTTGATCTTAGACAGCTGGTTAATGAAGCCAGTGAGAGGTTGAGGGTTCAACCGCCTGATCTGGTCAAAGGTGTGAAGGGGTTAATGAATGAGACCAAAACCCCAGAAATCTTGGAGAAAGGGTTATTGAGAGCTAGGCACGACCTCTCGGTATACAAAGATGGCACCATAAGATTCGATGCTACAAATGCACCGCTGACCCATTTCAAACCTGCAGAGACAGGCTTGACGGTTGAGAAGCTTCGCGAGTTGGGCTACCTTTATGACCAACACGGCGAGCCTTTAACTCACTTAGATCAGATTTGCGAATTGAGAGTTCAAGACATTGTCATACCGAGAAGATGCGCGGATTACTTTATCCGAGTAGCCAGTTTCGTAGATGAGCTCTTAGAAAAAGTCTATGGGCTCGAAGTGCATTATAATGTCAGAAATGTTGACGACTTGATCGGACATTTAATAATAGGTTTAGCTCCCCACACGTCGGTAGGGATTCTGGGCAGAATAATTGGCTTCACCAATCTGAGCCTTTGTTATGCTCATCCGCTTTGGCACTCAGCTAAGCGACGTGACTGTGACGGTGACGAAGACACTCTGATGTTGGCGTTGGACACGATTATGAATTTCTCAAAGGCATATCTGCCAGCTCAGATAGGTGGAATAATGGACGCGCCCTTGTTCATCATTCCAGCTGTGAACCCCCTTGAAGTTCAGCGCCAAGCTCACGAGGTTGATGTAGGCTTCACTTATCCTTTGGAGTTCTATGAGAAGGCGTTGCAGCGTGTTTCACCGCACAGTGTACGCGGCTTAATCGACATCATTGAACATCGCCTAGGTCTGGAGAGCCAGTTCGAAGGTTATGGTTATACCACCTCTGTGTCCGACATCAACATGGGCAACGTAGAAAGCATGTACAAGAAACTGAGCAAAATGATAGACAAGCTAGGCACTCAGCTAAGCCTAGCCGAAAAGATCGAGGCAGTTGATGCGCGGCGAGTTGCATGGAAAGTTCTTAATACTCATTTCATGCGTGACATTGCTGGCAATCTGCG
Source organism: uncultured Candidatus Bathyarchaeia archaeon (assembly GCA_964386655.1). Lineage (GTDB taxonomy): Archaea > Thermoproteota > Bathyarchaeia > Bathyarchaeales > Bathyarchaeaceae > DATETJ01. Next base: position 18,803 of record CAYLSJ010000005.1, read on the forward strand.
GGCTTTCTCATCGCAGGGTTTTCGCTGCAAGAGCTGTAACAAGAAGTTTAGGCGGATGCCTTTGAAGGGCACGTGCTCTGACTGTGGCGGTGCCTTGACATTGACCGTTTACCGAGGTGGCATTGAGAAATACTTGGATGCGGCTGAGCATTTGATTCGCAAGTACAATCTGCCGCCTTACTACTCTCAACGCTTGACTATGGTTCGCGAAGAGATTGACTCATTGTTTGAGGGCAAGAAGCCAAAACAGATTAGCTTGAAGGATTTTGTGGCATAGGAAGGTGTGAGAAGGTGTTGCAGCGTGTTTTTCATCCTCGAGCGTTCTTGTCGCGCAAACGTAATGTGCGTTTGGGATTGAAGGCTAGGACTCGAATACTGCAGATTTTGGAGAGGAAAGAGTCTGATGTTAAAGGTTTGGTGAATTCAAGCGGGCTTAGCTACGGCGTTGTTGTTCACCATCTGCATCTGCTTCTGGATGAACGGGTGGTTGTCAGAAAGGGAAGCAAGAAGCCTTATGTATGGCAGCTAACGGGTGCCGGTCAACAACGGTTGGTCGATTGACGCGGAGATGCCCTTAGGGATCGTTGAATACTCTAGACTGACTGCATAGGGCACGGGTTGAAATCATTTTGAAAGCGGGCATTCGCAAGTGGTTTTTCGGCACCTCGGGCATCTACTGGCATATTTCGATATCGCTGCCCTCTCTAAGTCTACTTTGGCGACATTGGCAAGTGAGGCGAGCCAAGCTAGAACGTCTGCAAACTCGTTTTCCAAACCCTTCTTGTCGTTCTCTTCAAGTGCTTCGCCCAATTCTCCAACCTCTTCTTTCAACCAATTATACGTGCCAAATTTGCCACGTTGCGAGTCGCGATGGAAATAGATTTGATGCATCATGCGCTGAAACTCTCGAACATGCATCTTCCAAGTCCCCAGTAGCTCTAAATGGAACTATGTTTTAGAGCTTATTAGAAGGAAGGGCAAGCTCTATGCTTCAGAACGCTGAAGAGCTACGTACTCCAAAGGCACGCGGGCTTTTCACTGATAACATCAGCTCAGCAGTCTCCTTTCTTATTGAGCAACTTTTATTTTCTGTCGAGGCTATGTTCGTCATATGACCCAGGAAACATTGCAGTTCTTGATGCAGATAGCTTTCACAGCGGTTTTTCTCTTGTTAATATGGTTCGTAACTAGATTTCACAAGCCTAAGAAACTGGAGATCAAATTCATTGCTCCTCGAAAAGACACGGTCGTGGCAATTGGATATATTGTTGGTCTGTTTCTCACAATCGCTGCTGTATTCTCATTCCTAGTTAGGAGCGCTGGAGGCCCATTAGGGACTCCGGAACAGTTCGACGTTAGAAGGGCTTTGTCACAGTGGGGCGTATACGCCGCGATGTCTTTCATTCCTGTATTCATTATCCTCAGACTTAGGAAACAAAGCTTCGAGACTGTCGGAATCACAAAGAAGAATATGCGGCTCTCTGTTGGGGTTGGATTTGTGCTCTCATTCTTAGTCATGATCTTGAGCATAACGCCAGAGCATTTTCTAAGCAGTTTCTTTAGAGCTAATACCTTCTACGCCTTCATATATTATCTGGCAGTGGGTTTTGGAGAAGAGCTATTGTTTCGAGGTTTTCTTCAGCTTCGTTGCTCATTCTGGCTGGGGGAATTAAGAGGGCTAATGCTTGCAAGCGCGATTATGGCTCTTGTCCACCTTCCGCAAAGAATCTTCGCCGTTGGACTTGACCCGCTGCAGGCATTGATTAGTGCAATGTCACTTATGCCCTTCTCATTATTGATGGGATTCCTCATGTTAAGAACACAAAGCGTTTTCGGACCGAGCATTCTGCACACCATAATAAATTGGGTGAGCGTGGTTTAGGAAGGAAAACAGCTGAACCCATGATTACAGACTTAGAACTTAAGAAAAGGCTGACCTGGCCACCTGCGATAATATGGACAACTCTGACGCCTCTTGCCTCCAAATATGCCGAGATGTAACGGCGATGGCACTACCTTGGACTAAGTTCCACGCACATGAGACACGTTCTCTTTCTTGCTGCTATTCCTAATAGTTTCTCGATTCCTCTTCTAAACAGCTTGGTTCTCATGTATCTCTCGTATCCACCTGAACAGCGGCCACCTCGGTTCCCCGCCCAGCTACATGTATTCTAGGCCGCTCTGTGGCAACCAATTCTCTATCTCTTCTCGTTTGAAATGCGCGATTTTGGATGCTGGAAAACGACGTACATCGAGGAGGACCTGAATGTCGTGTTCTCGTAGGAGTTCAAGAAACGCTTCTTTGGATCTGTTGCTACGTCCAATCGTCCATATTGTCATGGCTTCAGCGGATTTTGATGTACTTGTACGCTTCTGTTGCGTTTTCAAAGCAGTAGTGCACCTTCTGGTAGTCCTTTCGGAAGGCTGTGACGTCTTCTTTGATTTTACCGGCGCTTTCCTTGTCGATGACTACTCGTTTTATGAAGTCGGCGATTTCTTGCATTTCGTTTTCTTTCATGCCTAATCGGGTAATCTCTGATGTGCCTAGGCGTATGCCGCCAGGGTTCATGAAGTGGCGTCCTTCTTTGATGTCCCAGGGCAATAGGTTGCGGTTGATTATGATGTTAGCTTTCTCCAACTGGTTCTCTATGCTTCCCCCGTCACCATGCTTAGTTATGTCAATGATGATTACGTGAGATTCTGTGAAGCCTTTGTGTTCAGCTAGGACTTTGAAACCGCGTTCATAAAGTGCCTGTGCCAAAGCTTGGGAGTTTTTCACGACTTGGCGCACATAGCCTGATCCAAATTCCAGCATTTCAGCACAGGCTACTGTCACTCCTGCCAAAGCGTGTAGATGATGATTGCTAACCATGCCGGGAAACGTTGCTCGCTTAATCTTATCAGCATACTTGTTCCAAGACAGGACGCCGCCGTGCTGCGGACCAAAGAAAGTTTTGTGAGTGCTCATAGACATTACGTCAGCGCCTTCGCGTAATGGATCTTGGAATACGCCTCCTGCAATCAAGCCTGCGACATGAGCGGCGTCGTAGCCGACTGAAGCTCCAACTTCGTGAATTGTGGGCTCCAACTCCTTTATTGGGTGTGGAAAAGGGAAAACGCTGCCGCCAAACATTACAAGTTTAGGCGGTTTGCCGTCCTTCGCCAGTTTGCCAATTCTTTCTTTTGCCTTATCAATGTCAATGTTCATTTCCTTGTAGTCTAATGGCAAGTATTCTACAACCAAGCCGTGAACCACGCCTGCAGTGCCGCCCAACTCCTTCTTACCCATGGTTATGTGACCACCGCACGGAATCGACAACGCCATCATAACGTCGCTAGGCTCAGTGAAAGCCGTGTACAAAACTAGATTCGCAACCACGCCTGAAATAGGGCGGACATCCACAAACTCGGCTTTGAACAAGCGTTTCATCAAATCAATGCAGGCAAGTTCAACTTGATCAATGTACACACAGCCTGCGTAGACGCGTTCGCCAGGCCATCCTTCAGCGTAACGATTCCCGAAATCTGTAATCAAAGCCTCTCGAACAGCTGGGCTGGGCACGTTTTCGCTGGCTATGAGTGGAATGGACTCCTGAAACCATTTATGATGCTGCTGAAGCAATGTGAAAGTTCTGTTGTAAGCCTCACGAGCCGACACTACATAAACACCTCTGGAAGTCTTATAATCACCAACCACCGGCAAGATAAAACTTTACCAAAAAGCGGCTTGAGAGAGACACATGAGCAAGGTCTCTTTCCTTCGACGTTTGAGTAACATTAATTAAATCGAAAATGACCATTACGACTAGAATTGAGGTTTAAACAAGATGAGCCGTAGGGAAAAAAGACGTGAAAGAAGCTCGCCCATGCCAGCGGCTAGCGCTGGATTGCTTCGGTTCTTCGAGGAAGAAACACAGGGAATAAAGATCAGACCCGAAATCGTCGTAGCGCTGGCGGTCTCACTAATAGTCGCAGCAATCATCGGCAGATTGTTCTTCGCTGGATGAAACAGGAATCATCCGAGAACCAAAATCGTTTATACCTTCTCTTTGTCAAATCCACCGCTTGTGAGGGACCACTCCAAGACAGCTAATGATCTTCCTCCCACTTGATTCGCAAGCTTTCTCCGCACCTTCCCTTGATTTCTATCTGAATTCAACTTGCTACTTGCCTTTGTGTAACACTTCAAGCCGCTGAATGTTTCTCACATTGACAAAGATTTCGCTCTTGTCTTCTCTGCTAACCACTTGGGGAAAAGGTTGGGCAATGGTTGCGCGTAGGACAACTGCAAAAGCGTTGGACAACCATATTCCAGGCGGCTCATGTGTAACAGCGGTCAACATTCCCTCGTAACCGTATTGGGGCTCAACGATAACTAGCACCCGGCGTCCCACGTTTTTCTCGAGCATGTAGAATACGCTCGGCGGGACATTGCCGCTTTCGGACATAGCCACCAGCAAATAGTTAACTGCAGCTTACCTAGCATAAAACTCTATCTCAAGCAGAGTAGCCCTACACAAACCAGCAAACAAGAAGCCCCATGCCGCAGAATCCAAGTTTGGCAACATCTGAACCTGCCTCAGCTTAGCGTTTTTGATCGCAAAAGAAACCGTCTGCATACCGAAACTTGTGTTGAACAGCGCAAACACTGTCCGTGGAGCAGTTGCCGAACGTGCAGCAACCTTTTTGAACATCCTTGAATGCTATGACTAACCCTTCAAACTGGAGAATTGGCATTGGCTTCGAAGAAGTCTATGAATGAATACATCGACAAGACAGTGAGACGTTACTCGGCCCTATTCGCCTTGCCATCGCATAGAACATTGCTCATTGAGCTTTTGGCAAGTTGCCTTCTAGCAGGGATTTTGACAACTGCAACGCTTCAGCTGGCACAGCCGTATGGGTTGGTTCTTGGTTTAGCTCTTGGAACAACAATGTTCCTGTTGACTGTGGCTTGTGACCTCATCGTGTATTTAAGCAGTCTAAAGACAGACCCAGTCCTTAGTTTTCGGCGCTGTTCAGCTTTGTCCGTCTACTCTCTTCTTGCATGGCTCGCTTTAATCATAGCCGGCGTCCTAGCGAATTTCTTTGTTCAGGGCATATGGTTGGAATTCCTTGCTCTTGGCTGTTGCACAGCGTTAGCTTTCCGTCTTCTAGTATTCTTGGCTGCGTCTTTCGCGGGATTAACAAAAGTCGCCATCTTCACAGCGTTGCAGCCTATTATGTGGACGATTTCCGTTGCCTACACGGTGTCGGCAACAAGCGTATTGATTCTAGACCGGGCCTTTATGGCTTTCTTTTTCCTCTCCGCAATTGTCATCGTAGTGGCGGTTTCTATCTACGTATATTCAATTGACCGTGTTGGCGTGGCGATTTTGGGGACGCGCTCGTTCTCTGTCCTTAAAGCCTTTCTGGCTAGCTGGACCGAGGACTTGAATGCGCCTTTTGAAAGGCTGTTTGAGCGATTCAGCCAACAGAGCGAGATACAGCTGTCGGTATTGTCGTTTCGGAGCAGCAAGGGCGCTGTCAAAGCCATTATGATTGTTCCCGCATTCCATCCTGGGCCATTTAAGAATGTTGGCAGCAGCGGTCTGCCTTATCTAATCCAAAATGCGGTTGAAAGCAGACTCAGGAACTGCGTAGTCATGGTCCCACATGGGTTGTCTGGGCACAATCTTGACCTTGCCACTCAAGCTGAGAATCAACTGGTGCTTCAGCGAACACTAAAGCTTACAGAAGTTTCGAATTTCGGAGCTGAAGCCACCTCTTTCTTGCATATCAAGAGAAACGGAGCCAGCGTAGGCTGCCAAGTATTCAATGGCTGCGCCTTCCTGACATTGACGCTCGCTCCTGAAACAATGGAGGATCTCCCTCCGGAGCTAAACGCCTTAATCATCAAAGCCGCCAATGGCAACGGCTTCTCAACAGCAATCGCTGTCGACGCCCACAACAGCATCAACGGACAATTCAAGATCGATGAAGCGATTAAACCCTTGCAGGAAGCTACGTTAGCCAGCATCGAAAAAGCCTCTAGGCTCAAATCAGCCCAGTTTCAAGTTGGAGTTGCACGCGTAACCCCTAAAGAATTCAGCTTGAATGAAGGGATGGGACCAGGAGGTATAGGTATACTCGTAGTAAGAGCAAGAGACCAGACAACTGCTTATGTCACAATCGATGGGAATAACATGGTCATGGGGCTTCGAGAAGAAATTCTTGCAGCTCTCGCAGAAATCGGCATAGAGAGCGGCGAGGTTTTCACCACGGACACGCACACGGTCAACGCTGTTGTGATGAACGCCCGCGGCTACCATCCAGTCGGTGAAGCCATGGATCATGAAATACTCATTGACTACATCAAACAGGCAGCGAGGAACGCGTTAGAGGATCTAGAGCCAGCGGAAGCTGCGTGGGGTACGGACACGGTGTCCAATGTCAAGGTCATAGGCGAACAGCAGATAGCAGCTATGTCTACCTTATTGGACAAAGCTATGAAAAGAGCTAGAAACTTGGCTATCTCTGTCTTTCCGCTTGCGAGTGCAGTTCTTGCTGTATTGCTACTGCTTCTCTAATTCAGTGAGCTAAAGTTTCTTTAAAGATTTAGAGATTCTTTCCATAGCCTTCTTTATGTTTTCTACCGAGTTTGCAAAGGATATTCTGAGGTAGCCTTCTCCATAGGAGCCAAAGGCAGTTCCAGATAACACTGCCACACCGGCGTCTTGGAGTATGAAGTCTGCTAATTTCTTAGACTCCATTTTGAAGCTCTTAACGTTTGGAAACACGTAGAAGGCGCCGTGAGGCTTCTTGCATGTGATGCCTTCGATATTATTCAAGCCGTCAACAATGACCCCGCGTCTTCGCTTGAACTCCTCAACGAACCTCTTGGCTTCGTTCTGTGGACCACGGAGGGCTTCGACTCCAGCCATCTGCGTGAAGGCACATGTGCACGAATTTGAGTTGATCATCAGCTGTGTTACTTTCTGAGCCAGATCTTTTCGCATTGCGGCATAGCCGAGTCGCCACCCTGTCATGGCGTATGTTTTGGAGAATCCGTCTAACAGCATGGTTTTGTCCTTCATGCTTGGCAGAGAAGCGATGCTCAGATGTTTGCCTTCGTAGATAATTTGGCTGTAAACTTCATCAGTGAGGACCAAGACGTCGTCTCTGCTTCTTATGCGGTCGGCTATAACCTCCAAGTTGTCCTTAGTGAGCACGCCCCCACTGGGGTTCTCAGGCGAGTTGAGTATGATTATCTTGGTTTTCCTAGTAATCTTGTCGGCGGTGTCATCGTTGTCTATGGCGAAGTTGTTCTCTTCTTTCAGAGGCATCGGAACGG
>CAYLSJ010000006.1:0-2125 GCA_964386655.1 uncultured Candidatus Bathyarchaeia archaeon
CCTTCTTCGCAGGCATAAACGTAGGCGCCGACACCGCAGCCAAACAGGCACTAGATCAAGCCTTAGCCAGCGTGCCAGTAGACTTCTACACAAGCCCCTACGAAACCCTATCATCAAAGAATATCACAAGCATAGTCAATCGGATACAAGCAATTCAAGACGTCGACAAAGCTGAAGCCATCTCAAGAGTCTACGTCAACGTCAACCTCCCCGACCAAGATTACACCCCCTATTGCAGACTAGCTGGAATAGCCCAAGACTCCCAAGTCTACAAAGGCTGGACTAACAGCCCTATGTCCATCGAAGAGAACCAAACATACATTCTCGCTGGATCATCCTTTTCTAAGCTGTTTGAGCCAGGCGATATTGTTCAAGTCAACATGACTATGTCGATGTACAGATACGAGTATCCAGAAATGGTCAAAGCTAGTTACTTGCTCAATCTTACTGTTGCAGGATTCGCCGAACTTGACAGTAGATCATTAACGATTGTGCAAGGTCAATATTACTTCTATTCCGTCAGCCCAATTCCAGGCTTCGGCGGACCAGTTGTATACCAGCCACCAAGCTACGTTGAAGACTTCTTGATAGTCGACTGGAAAAAAACCCTAGCCAAGTATCAAGACATCCTCTATGGATACGGTCAATCTTACTTCAGCACAGACATTCTAATTTACATCAACCGCAACGCGGTGATCAGCGTCTGGGATCTTTCAGGTTCACTGCAAAGACTCGAGGCGCTGAGGAAGAATATTGAAAACGAAATAAGCCTTTCCGGCTTCGCCCTATCTCTGTCAAATACTCTTCAATATGTGTTAATGTCTGCACAGCTAATGATTAGCATGATGCGGCTCGTTTTCATCGGCGTGTCACTTCCTGTGTTCTTTGTAGCATGGTACATGGGCAGCACAGTCTCAGACGTTTCATTCAATCTCAGGCGTCGCGAAATAGGTCTACTCCTAACCAAAGGATTCTCCAAGGGTCAACTGTTCCGAATGTTTCTGATTGAAGCTCTACTCCTCGGACTACTCGCAGGCTTCTTAGGCATATCGCTTAGCCTAGCATTAAACCCAATTTTCATTAGCGCTGTCGGTGGCCAGTTCTCCGGCACACCAACAATCGGAACTGACACAGCCATCATGACAGTTGCTTTTAGTGTAATCGTGATAATTCTCGCAGTCTTCAGACCCGCCCGCAGAGCTTCCAACCTGTCCACAGTTGACGCCTTACGCGAGTACATGTACGTTGAAGAGGAAAAGCCCTACAAGACACGGTGGCCGTGGGCTGCATTCATCCTCGGCACGTACAAACTGATAATACTTGCCTTAGGGATAAACCTCATTAACGAAGTCACCAAACTAGCCATGAGCGGAGCAAGCTTCCTTCTCATACTCATAGCTGCAATATGGGCATCCTTTGACTATGTCATCCTAACATCAATCGGCCCTGTCCTATTCTTCTGGGGCTTCACAAAACTCTTCATCAGAGGCTCACTGAAGTTTCAAGAGCTAACAGCCAGAGCAGCCAGATTCCTAGGAGACCTAGGCGTGTTGGCAACAAGAAACGTACAGAGAAATCCAGCGCGAGCCGCGGCAATAGCCTTTCTAATAGCATTAATCATAGGATACGGAGTCCAAATCACCGGAACCCTAGCCAGCGACCAAGACTACAACACAAGAGTAGTATACGCCAGCATGGGCGCTGACATAAGAATTGACCTAGCAGCCCCTGTAAACGTTTCCGCTATCACAGAACTCATCAAGACGCTACACGCAAACGTCTCCAGTATTCAATCAACAACGGTGGAATACTCCTTCTACGGAACATCAAGCTACGGAGGTCTACAGCTAATAGCCGTGAACACCACGGAATGGCTTAACACAGCTTACTACGAGGAAAGCTGGTTCAGCGGCAACAACATCCATACGGCTTTTCAAGAACTCTGGGCAAACAACAACACAATTATCCTAGACCGCGACATAGCCGACCGCAACAAACTACCCATGAACCAAGCAATACAGGTGACCTTTGGCTGGGAGCGATATGTAGGACAACACGCCTCAGTCAGTCTAACCATCGTTGGATTCTTCGGCGTCAGAAGACCAGACTCAATCATGTTCGGACA
>CAYLSJ010000006.1:2225-24137 GCA_964386655.1 uncultured Candidatus Bathyarchaeia archaeon
GGAAGCGGAAAAACAACACTGCTCAACATTGTAGGCGGCTTGGACACAGCAACGGCTGGCACAGTGACTGTAAGCGGCTTGCAAGTAACTTCCCTATCATCAACACAGCTCATCGACTATAGACGAAAAACCGTTGGACATATTTTTCAGACCCTTAACTTAATCCCAACTCTGACTGCAGCAGAAAACATTGAACTGCCAATGATGGCTCTAGGTGCAGGAAGAAGCAATAGACAAAGCCGGGTTAAAGAACTGCTTGAAGTTGTAGGTCTAACACCCAGAGCTGATCATAAACCTGATGAGCTAAGCGGAGGCGAACAACAACGGATATCAATGGCAGCAGCCTTAGCAAACGACGCTCCAATAATCCTAGCAGACGAACCTACAGGCGAGTTGGACACAACGAACGCCAAGATCGTGGTCGACTACTTGGTCAAAATCAGCCGAGACCTGGGTAAAACAATCATCATGGTAACGCATGATCCGAACGTGGCAAGGCATGCAGACAGGATTCTGCGTATCGAAGACGGCACCATCAAAGCGGCATTGACTCCTGCGCAAATTCTAGAATCAACAGCTGCCATTTCATACATTGACCAGCTCAAGTCAAGGCTGACTGACCTAGACGCCCAGCTAGAACAACTGGATACTGACTTCCGCTCAGGCAAGATTGACGGTGACCAATACGCTGAGCAGAGACAGAGACTTAAACAAGCAAAAACAGGGTTGCTTGACGAATTGCACCGCATGGGCGTAGTCATCTAACTTTACAGTAAGGAACAGCTTCAGGAACCTTGAGAGAGTCAGCCTCTTTAATCATTTGCTGAGTAGATGACTTTTCCATCCACTATGGTCATCAAGACACGAATGTCCTTTATCTCCTGCGGCTTGACCCTAAACGGATTATCAGACAGAACAGCTAGGTCTGCATATTTGCCCATTTCTATTGAACCCTTTAACTTCTCTTCAAAGGAGAAGTACGCCGCGTCAAGCGTGTAGGCTCTAAGTGCCTCTTCGAGTGAGAGCCGTTCCTCAACAGATGATTCTCTAGTCACTGCTGCCCACACGCCCAACAATGGGTTCAACGGCTCCACTGGAGCGTCAGAGCTAGCTGCAAGTCGAACATCTTTCTCGATTAGCGACCTGAAGGCATAAACCCGCTGCGCTCTCTCAGACCCCAATCTCTTAGGTATCCAGAAATCGGAGACTACAAAGTGCGGTTGTACACAGACTAGCAGTCCAAGCTTCTTTATCCTCTTGATCAAGCTTGGGTTCAGAACCGAGGCATGTTCTATGCGATGCCTATTTTGAGCGATTCGTTCCTTGCCTAAAGTGGCATAGGCTTGCAGAGTCTCTTCGATAGCGCGGTCACCAATAGCGTGAACTGCGATTTGAAAGCCCGATTCATCTGCCTCTTTGATCAGATCTTCCAGCTGCTTGAGGCTATGGTAGAGAATCCCACTTGTTGAGGGTTCATCTGCATAGGGCGCTGAAAGAGCTGCTGTCCGCGCTCCGAGTGAGCCGTCTGTGAATATCTTGATGCACTTCAATCTCAGAAAAGGGTCGACGGACTGTTTGTTCTTGAAGGTACCTAGGCATTCGAAAGGAATTGCAATGTTCAATCTAATTGGCAGCTTGCCTTGCTTTCTCAACTTCTGCAGAGCGTGGATTTCGTTTGGCTCGTTGCTGATGCATGTGACGCTTGTCAGTCCGACCTTAGCAGCCTCTAAGCAAGCCATGCTACATGCGTTAAGGAGGTTTGTTTCGCTTGGTACAAGCTGATTCGATACTAGGTCAATGGCTTTCTCTGTCAGCAGTCCAGTGGGTTCACCGTCTTTAGGGTCTCTTTGAACAAGCTCTCCCAAAGAGGCGGCTCTTTTCTTGTCTATCCCAGCAATTCGAAGAGCTGTGCTGTTCGCCACTGCGGCATGACCGCAGACTCTGGTGATAAGAACGGGATTGTCTACCGAAACCTTGTCCAAGTCCCAGCGATTTGGAAACCTTCTTTCTTTCAGACGGTCTTGGTCCCAGCCTCGACCCAAAATCCACTCTCCTTTCCGAGTCCCCTGCACTTTCGCCTTCAGCCGCTGTTGAATCTCTCTTATAGAGGAAACATGCCTCAAGTCTGTCCATGGAAAGGGATGCGCAAGCGACATCAGGTGCATGTGTGAATCGATGAACCCAGGCACAAGCGTGCTATGCTTCAGATCTATGATGCGCGTCTTTTGACCTATCCACTCTTTGATTTTGGAGTTCGTGCCCACGTCGATGATTCTACCTTTTTTCACAGCAACCGCCTGCGCCTTAGGATTAGCTTGATTCATCGTTATGACGTCACCATTGATCAGAACTAGATCGGCGATCACCAAGTCTCACCTTCACGTTTTGTGCCAGTCAACAAGGTCGGCTATTTAGTCAATATTAACGTTTTCCAACGGCAGCTAAGACAAATATTGAGTTATGCCTAAACCCAATTTTGACCAGGCTTACGCTGTAGAACAAGACGTTTTTCATAGTTGCGTCTAGCCCGTAACTTGGGTGTAGGCTTTCTTTTCTCTGTCGGTGCGATTTTTGGAGTCTGCGACCTGACTTTTCCAGCTTTTGATAGGCTTCCGTGAGTTGGCATGCGTAGTCCTCCGAACTAAATCATCTTGAGAGCGTTCTTTTAAGCATTATTGTTTTTCAATCGATTTCATCTATTGTTGGAGGCAGATCTATCCTTGGATGCTTTCGCACTTTGATTACGCCACGAGTGATTATATTCTTAGTAACCTCTGAGCGCTCGTGGAGCTCGACATCTCCGATAGCTACAATGGCTAGTGCAATGAACACGTTCTCGCCAATTCTGACCGAGCCTTCCGAATGCACTGAACCGCCAATCACAACTTCATCAGATAGGACAATGTCTCCCTCAGAAACCAGATTCCCCTGAATGACAACACCGTTTCCAACATGGACGTTGCCCTTAGCCTTAACGCTGCCGAAGAACACACAATGGTCACCAAGAGCCAATGCTCTTTCAGCCACTATATTGTCTGAAATCTCAAGGTGAGATGAAAATGCAACTTCATCAAAGATGCGCACTGTGTCTTTACTCACTCTCGCTGCTTTCACTCCAGCCTCTTCCAGGACATTCACCAAGTCTTTCACAACTTTCGAATTGTCAGCTGAGCTGAGCTTGACGGTGAAAGGTCTCTTATGGCTCCTTCTGATTCTCCATTCAAGTGGCGTCTTCAGCATTCTTCGCGGTCCCTTGTCCTTGGGCTTCCTCAGCTCAATGACGAACGGAGAAAAGACTAGAATGAAGAAAACTAGACCTGCGCCTAACAGCAGCAACATCAAGAGAAGTGGATCTAGGAATATCCTGAGTTCCCTCCTTTATGAGCCGTTTTAGCCCAATCGTGCACTTTTCTGCCAGAAACCATCGAGTATGCAAGGTCAAGAAACGCCTTAGAACATATAAATACGTTAAGAACAAAAGTCAAGAACAAAACTGGAATGATCCAGCTTGTTCTCATTCTTCTATCAAGGTAAATCCCAGCACCAACTTCAAAGAAAGAGGCAAAATTTCCAGCGCTATTGTACATGAAGACGGGCAACAGAGTCCAAATCGAATCGAACCAGTTAACAGGATAAAAAAAGAATATTAAAGCTCCAACAAGCCAAGATAAGCCAACCAGAATTGGAACAAAATAGATGCCTAACACAAGCATGCCATCGACTTTTTCCCGAAGCGTCAAGTTCTTGTTCTTTACGAAAGGTAGGAAGTGCTTGAAAAAACATTGCATGTGTCCCTTTGCCCAGCGATGCCTCTGTTTCCAATAGGATTGCAGGTTCTCAACAGCCTCTTCATAGCACTCTGCCTCATTCGCGTATCTAATTTTGTATCCAGCTTGGTAAACACGAAACGTCAAGTCTGTATCCTCTGTTAGCATGTTAGCGTCCCAACCGCCGAAATGCTCGAGCATGTCGCGTCTTATGGCACAGACAGTTCCGCCACATTGAGGAATGAGTCCCAGATAATCTCTAGCCAGCTGGTCCACTCGATAGCCGCCGATTCGCTCCAAAGCAACAAGCCTTGAAACAGAAGTTCTAGGCTCGTTGAGAACGGTTATTCTGCCCTGCACTACACCAACCTCTGGGTCAATGAAATATGCCGTTAGTTTCTCAATGATATCAAGTTGAGGGAAATAGTCAGCGTCAAAGCAGATCACGATTTCCCCAGTTGCATGTTTTAGCACAGCGTTCAGTGCGCTGGCCTTTCCCTTTCGTCCAACATTCGCGCCTCGATGGACAACCTTGAAATAGCCATGGGCTCTAGCGAACTCGTCTGCTATTTTGCCCGTATCGTCTTTTGATGCGTCGTTTACTACTATTACTTGTAGTCTATCTTTTGGATACGTCAGCTCGGTGATTCTGTATAGAAGTGTACCCACAACTTTTTCTTCATCCTGCGCTGGTATCAAAACTGAAACATTTGGCCTGAAACTGAGGCTATGCAACGCATAGTGTGGTCTCCCATTTCGCTTATACAGCGCGGTCAATGAGAAGATGTAATGCCGCATCAAGTACAGTGACATGATAGCTACGAGAAGGATGAAGGTGAGATGGAGAATCAAGGCTAACATCCTCAGTCAGCCTCTCCTTTTTGAGCCAAGATTCGAAAGCATCAGAGACCACACCGTTACCATCCAGAAGATATCCGTTATCGGACCGGTCAGAAACTCGGCGACTGGGAAGGCGTTGGCGCCAAAAAAGTAAGAAACAAAAACAGCAATTGAGACCCGAATCAGACTCCAGCTCAAGCCCAGAAGAAGACCAAGCTCAAACCATGCAATCTTCAACCAGATCGATCCTTCAAGTCGATACATCAGCAAAAGGAACAGTAGCCCGAAAATCGTGACGGATAACACACCGCTTCTCTGCGGCGTCAAAAGCAAGTTCAAGGTTGAGCCGTCCAACAACTTAACAAAAAGCAACGGTGCATCTGAACTCGGAAAACTTGCCACAGAGATACGAGCAGCTGACAACAGCTGACTGAGGGCTTCAGCCATAAATAACCTAGACCCGGACCATACGACAAGATATGAAGAAACCATCGCTCCTATGCCACCAAGTATGTGGAGAGCTCTTGATTTTGGCTCGTAAGGCAGCTCTCGAGTTGATTGACTGTGAGGGTAACGTGCTCCCAAGATTTTCCCTGCACAATGCATACAGAATACTTTGGCTTTGGAAATTTGAATCAAAATCAGCATTCTCTTCTGAGCATGCAGATAAGCTTTTCTGTATCTTCTAGGGGCCGCTCCAAGCAAAATGATGAGGCGCCAAACTGTTATATTAGCGAACCCTTCTAATCCGTTCCTTCATCGGGTGATTAAACATGAGTCAACAAAATGCAAGCACAAGATTCCCAATCCAATCCTTGCTTTCCGCAAGGCTTTTACTTTCGCCACAATTGGCAGAAGGCAGAGTATACTTTCTAAGCGATATGAGCGGTGTAATAAGCCTCTATTCAATGGACCAAGAAGGAAGCATGCCTGAACCGCTGCTGCCAGCTGGTCTAGCCTTACAGAATCCACACTTGATGGCAGGGCACAACTACTACGTTCTGCCCAAACTTGGCAAAATCTTGGTCATGATTGACGAGAACGGAAACGAGAACTATCAGCCTTGCTTCATTCCTATCAACGGAGGCATCCCTGAGCCAATCTTCAAAGACCAATACAAGAATGAACAGCTAGCCTGCCTCCACTGCGACATAGAAAAGAACATCGCCTACTTCTTCAGAGACGACCGAAAAACCCCTAACATAGAAGGTCTAAGAGTTGATTTAGCCACTTTAGAAGTCACGTCTCTCGGCAAGAGTCTCTACGGCAACAATTGGAACGGGGTCAACAAGGATCATACAATCGTGATCTTGGCAGACGGCTACACAGCTGGAGACACCGTTCTCTACATCTGGCGCAAGGGCGCGACAGAGAGGCAGCTTCTTCACGGAATTCCCATCGAGAAAAGAACAAGCGATCAACAGATTCAACTGTCTGGCTTCGGAACTTGCAACTTCACACCTGAAGAAAAAGGCCTTCTCGTACGCACAAACCTGTTCAGCGACGAAGGAAGCATAGGCTACGTGGCACTTGACAACCCAACGAATGTGATAGAAGTCCAGATTTTAGGGCTTGAACACAAGGGACAAGGCGAACTGGTAGACCTTAAGACAGTGCATGATGAGCTTTACCTCCTCGAGTACAACATTGACGGATGCTCATGGCTCTACGAATGTCGATACCGTGAAGACAAGGGTCAGAGACGACTAGAAGTGACAAGAACGCTTTGCGGTTTACCGCCACTCGAGGAAGGCGTGTTACTTGGCTACGATTACGAGCTGCACAAAACGCCAAACCAAACCAAGGTGGGATACACTCTTTCACATGCAAGAGCAAACATTCCAGCGCAAATATACATTTATCCGACAGGTTCCCGAACAAGAAAACCAATACGATTGTCCCATGAACGAGTTCTCGGCATCGATCAGAAACTCCTCTCGCCTGGAGAAGACGCAAGCTATACGTCGTCTGACGGACTAAGGATTTCATCTCGGCTTTATATGCCCTCACAAGAATTGGGGTTCAAAGGTCCCAGACCTCTTGTCCTATACGTGCATGGAGGTCCGCAAAGCCAGGAAAGACCAGACTTCAGCTGGTTTTCAATGCCGCTTATCCAATATCTGACCTTGAACGGATTTGCGGTCTTTGTTCCCAACGTACGAGGCAGCAGCGGCTACGGTATGAAATACATGAAGCAGGTAGATCACGATTGGGGCGGCAAAGACAGGCTTGATCAGGTTGAGGGTTTGAAGACGCTTGAGAAGGACCCAAGAATCGACTCATCTAGACGAGCCGTGATCGGTCGCTCTTACGGTGGCTTCATGACATTGACTCTTGCGTCTAGGCACCCTGACTTATGGAAGGCGGCGTGCGACATGTTCGGACCTTACGATTTAATATCGTTCATTCATAGGCTTCCTCAAACGTGGCAGACATTCTTCATGTTGTCGCTAGGTCATCCTGAAAAGGATAAAGAGTTTCTGATAGAACGTTCGCCGAAAACCCACATGAAAAATATCAAGTGTCCAATGCTGATTATCCAAGGCAAGAATGACCCAAGAGTCCTTGTAGCAGAATCAAAAGACGTTGTTGAAGACCAGAAAACAAAAGGAGTGGAGACCGAGTTTCTGGTATTTGAGGATGAGGGTCATGATGTCATAAAATTCAAGAACAAGGTTCTCTGCTACACAAAGATAGTTGACTTCTTCAAGAAATACCTAAACCCCTAGACTGTGTTTCAAGCCCCGTGCAAGGCTTTCCTGATGAAGGGGATTTCAGAGAAATAGCGGACAAGAGAGCTAAGAGATTGCCTGTTTAGAGTTTGTATCCTATTTTTCTCAGAAACTCCCGCCTTGTCTTTACGTCTACGTCAGTTTCAATGCCTTTGCTTTTCATGCCGTCGATTACGCCTAGTATGCCTCTTCCCTGTTCGGTTTCAGCCACAATCACCTGCAAGGGATTGGCGGTTGCAGCATGAATCGTACAGACTTCAGGTACTCCTTTAATACTTTCGAGAACGTTTATTGGATAAGCATTCTTGATGAAGATGATAAACGAGTGTCCGCAGCCCAGCTCAAGAGCGTGCTTAACAGCTAGGTCTCTCAGCCCCTGGTCGTTTCCCTCAGACCTTATGAGGCATGGTCCAGAGCTTTCGCAAAAACCCAGTCCGAATTTGATGCCAGGCACAGTGTTTATCAATGCCTCATAGAGGTCTTCAACGGTTTTTATGAAATGCGCTGTCCCTAAGATGACGTTGACATCTTCTGGTACATCAATCTTCACAATGCTGAATTCCAATATAACACCATCAACCTGCACGCATTGCAAACATGCATTTTCAGCAGACAAGATTATAAATCTTAAAGCGAGCCATCCTGGTCTACACAACATGATGATGTCACTGTAGCGATGAATAATCACCGACAAACAAAGAAGTTGTACAGCACAGTTCAGCGTGTTCAACAACTCAAGAACACACAGCCCCAGCCCAACACGCACATTCATAGACTCGGTATTATTACAGCTTCTAAGCGGAAGTCAAAGACTCATGAAAACGCAGACCGCTACAAACAGACTGCGCTTGCGTGTTCAAGTTCAACTGTTCCAACCTGCCCGCAGCCCTATCCAACATAGCACATGTTAGTGTTACTTAGGCAATGTCAACACTAACACGCACACAACTTCCAGTCCCATAACCCATCTCAACAATGGTGGAAGAAGGCTAAAAGGAAAAAGCCGCCTTCTTCTCTTGAAATCACTCTTCCGGCAGCCGCGCCACATCGATGAATGCAGCTTTGAAATTTGCATCACAGCATTCAGAAATGTGATACCTGGCTATTCCGTTATTTCCCCCGTTTTTCAGCGTTTGTTAGTTTTCTAAGGTCTTCTGCGCCTTCAGCATACCCCGAGGCAATCAAGTGGTCTCCAACTTCGATTACCACGTCCGGTTTTGGACGAATCCACTTGTCTCCTCTTCTTATGCTCAAGACCCACATTCCTGTTTCCTCATGAATCTGCGCTTCCCGCAGGGTTTTGCCAGCAAGAGGAGACTTCTTTGACACCTTGGCATGAACAACTGTTTCTTCAGCCTCTCTGATCGCAAGTTTCAACACTGGATGAGGATCAAGTCCTCTCAACACCACTTCTGCGATCTGCATGGCAGCATCAGCGATCTTCTCTGTAACCACGCCGAGCCTAATCAACCCTAAATAATCCTTTGATTCTGCAGGGCTGATGCATCTGGCTAATACGAGTAGTTCGAACTTTGTGTGTAGATCGTCGACGTATTCTTCGAGTGTTGCCACTTCCTGAGCCAGTTCCTTGCTGTTGAGAAGTATAGAGGAGTAAGCAAGATCCATCATAAGCTCTGAAGTGTCCTTAAGCTCCACAAGCATGTCAATGATTCCCTTGAAAGATTCCGTAGTAGCCATAGTTTCAACTCCTTACAATCTGTGCAGTCCTGCCTGCAAGCCTCTCGAACTCTTCTATGCCCAAAGGTGCGCCTCTAGCCAAAACCACATCTCCCTCCAAGACCAGTTCATCTTTCTCAGGGTTAATGATGAATTCACTATCGCGACGAATGGCAATTATGTCCACACCCATTTTTGGAGCTAACTCCAAATCATGTAAAGTCTTGTTTGCCCAGACAGACCCTTTCTGAATCTCAACCCTTGTCAAATGCTCCTCAACTTTCTCAAAGGCTTCACGAACTATGGGATGAATTCCTATTTGCCGCATCACAATAGCAGCTATGTCCGCAGCTGCGTCTGAGATCTTGTCAGTTGCGGATGCCACAACAGACACGGCAACAAGAGATTCGGCATCTCTTGGGCTCTTAACAGCGAGCATGGCGCTCATGTCAAGCAGATACGCTAAGTTGTCAACCTGTCTCTCCATCACAATTACCTCTTCAGCCAATGGGCGGCTGTCAAAGAGTGCAGCAGAATATGCCAAGTCGATCATCAATTCGGAAAGATCCTTCATCTCAACGAGCAGATCTCTTACCGATACTGGCTTATACTCTATCTTTTCCAATCGTGCCATATCTGTTTAAAACTCCCACTGGAGCTAGTTAGATCCTTGTGGTATTAGTATGATAGACCTCCGATCATAGATAATCTTTGTCCTACTTACTGCTTTAAACGTGGCTTGTATGTGGAAAACGCCTTTATCCTTGAAGAGTAGAAGGTGTGAGTCAATGTTTGGGTGGAAAGAGGGTGCAGAATTCGCTGCAAGGAGAGCAACATGGCTCATCTTCAAGAGAGAGACAGCAATCAGAAGCTCTTCGAAGTGCCTTCCAGCAGCGGCGCCCGACAATATCTGCACCTGAACAAATCAAGCGAGGATAGTCAACTCCAAAAGCAGGAAGAACCAACGAATCGAAAATCGCTCAAAGCCGCCCTCTTGACAATTCCTCGTCGACTTCTTAGAGGATTGCTGAAAGTAACTGCTTCGAAACAT
Organism: uncultured Candidatus Bathyarchaeia archaeon; assembly: GCA_964386655.1. GTDB lineage: Archaea > Thermoproteota > Bathyarchaeia > Bathyarchaeales > Bathyarchaeaceae > DATETJ01. Next base: position 12,293 of record CAYLSJ010000006.1, read on the forward strand.
GGGCTGAAGTTCGCTCACACTCTGAGAGAGGCTTTAGCAGCTTACGCCTTCAACCTTGTTGGGATAGTAGCTGGAACCATTATTGCCTCTTACGCTGGACTGTTCAAACTCGAACCCTGGGTCATCTTGGTGTACCCGTCAGTAGTGAGCGCAAGAGGAGTCATTGGTGGTTTGTTCTGCGGTCGCCTGAGCACAGCGCTACATTTAGGCACAATACTACCACGGTTCTTAGGCAACACAAAGAGTTTCATTCTGCTGTTTCGTGCTGTCGTGATGCTGACCTTGGAAGCAAGCGTTGGAATGAGCCTAGTCGCAATGCTTCTTGGCAACATCTTCTTGGGAATACCCGCATCTAGTTTCCTGAGCATTTTGAGCGTAACTGTGGCAACAATGGCATTGGCATTGCTGGTTGTCTCGCCGCTGACTGTGACCGTTTCCATTGTCTCATTCAAACACGGGTTGGATCCAGACATAGTTCTGTATCCTATTGAGTCTACGGTTTCGGATCTCTTCATCACGATGATCTATGTTCTGGTTGTCAACCTCTTCATTCAAGGGGGCATCTCTGGAAAAGCCACGGTCGGTCTTGTAGGCTTGGCTTTGATATTCGTTTCATCATACTATTTAGTTAGGAGCATACGAGAAGCCGAATTCGTTAAGACAGTTAGAGAGTCTGTTATGACACTGGCATTTGTTGCTTTCATAGTTAATGTTACAGGTTCAGCTCTTGGAAAGATTGCGGAGGTTATAGGGCAGAAACGACCTGAAATCTATACAGTCTACCCTGCAATGATCGACACTATGGGAGATGTTGGCGCCGTTGTGGGTTCAACAGCTACTACAAAACTAGCACTGGGCACACTCAAATCGTCGATTTCGTCGATCAGAAATCATGTGGCTGAGATTTCTGGTGCTTGGGCAGCATCTTCAATAATGTACGCTATCTATTCGATTTCCTCTCTGACCATACAAGGATTGCTGACTCTGCCTAATCTCATCAGATTCACGGCTTTGCTGCTCACTACCAATGTGGCAGCTGGAGCGGTTATTGCCATCGTTTCGTATGTTGTTGCAGTTCTGACATATCAGAAAGGCTTAGACCCAGACAATTTCGTGATTCCCATTGAAAGCTCCCTTGCTGACAGCATAACAACAATCTCCCTGTTTCTTGCAATAAGTCTGTTCAGATGAGCACATTGGCTGTCCTTGCTTTCAACACCAAGAAAAGTCCAGTTTGTATATCCTCTGCATCAGTCTCACGTGATACTGCAAGTGGCATCTTCTTTTGAGCAATCTGATTCCACGTTCACCTTGCGGTCATCTTCCAGCACCTTCTTCAATCGCTCATAAGCGAACTGATCGATTGAATTGTTCAGAAACAGCTTCTCAAGTCCCTTCAATTCCTTACTCATTGTATCTCCCTCTTGAAGCTGTACCTTCATATGTGCATCGGTTAACTCTTTCCACCTCTTACTTGCAAGCTCCTCCTTTCTTGCGTAATAGAAAGCCAGCGAAGCTAAGAGAAACACGAAGATGCCCAAAGGTAGAACAAGTGCGTAGAAGTAGGAAGCTTCCATAAGAGAAGAAGCAAGACCAGTCGCATAAACTGTTTATGAATCATGACTATGAATCATAGTTGCCGTCTCACGCAGTTCGGCATCCGTTTTTCACCGACTTGAGCTTTGAAACAATCCGTTTTCCTCTAAGTGAAGATTCTGCTTCGATCCGAGCAGAAAGCTCTGAGCGGGCCCGGAGGGATTTGAACCCTCGTTCTCCGGCTCCGAAGGCCGGTGCCTTGATCCGGACTGGGCAACGGGCCCTCTTCAAGTATCACAGCAGTACTTGTGGTAAAAAGCTTTTAAAATCTGGCAAGAGGCATCTGGAATAATGATTGACAAGTCTGTTTCGGGTCAGGCTGCAGGATGAGGAAATACTCTCATAAGGATTACCATGATGCTGTATCTGAGCTTGTTGAGGTAATAGCTAAGCACCATGGAGAACAAGTTAAGGCGGTTTATGCTGGAGGCAGCTTTGCCAGAGGAGATTTTGTTCCTGGACGAAGCGATGTCGACCTCTACGTTGTGGTGAAAGGCGAGAAAGAAGAGCTGCAAGAAGCACTACACAATAAAGCATTAGAAATAGAAAGAAGGCACTTCAACAACCTTAGGGCTGCACTTGATGAAGTTCTAGGAGTTACCGTAACCACTCTTAAAGAAGTCGAGGAGGGAAACTCCTTTTTAGCGATGGGATTTGAATACCCCAATTTCATCAAAGATGGAAAGCTCTTGTGGGGAGACGACATCAAGCTACTTATTCCAAAACCAGCGGCGGAAAAGCAAAAGCAGACGGCTAAGAATTCTTTGAACAAAGTTTTTCTGTTGGTATCCAGACTAGAGAGAAACCTCAAATGGCTTAAGTCGGTTCCTTTCAGACTTGTGCCAAGGAAGAGCAAGGAACGATGGACTCGGCAAGCTTTCGAATTGACCTTCAGAACTGGAGCGCTTTTCCTCGGCTGTAAAGGCATCTACGTGAGCGCAAAGGAAGACATAGCATCAGCCTTCAAGGCAACCATGCATAACGAGGAAGAACTTTGCAGGATAATGTCTTATGCTTTATCATTATGGGAGAAATGGAAAACAGAACCACTTGACGACAGGGAAACGAAGGAGTTGCTTGAAAACTCGGGAAAATTCGTCAAGAGGATGCAGTCGCTACAGACTTCGCCTTGACTTTGATATGTCATGCGATGTTTGCTGGCGTAGCTTTCTTATCTTCTCCAACGCTTTTGGCACATCGTTCCAGCCTTTCCGTGTCTTGGCATAGACTATTTCAAAGGCTTCTTTGGCTGTGATGCGACTGAGCTCTGTGCCCGTGGCTTCTCTGAGCAGATATTGCGCTGCACGCAGGACTTCGCCGTTTAGCCGAGAGTCTGCCATGTCAGCCAAGTGAACAACCAATGCTTCAGCTGTCCGTGGTCCTATTGGTCCGTGTTGCCAGCCCATGTGGCTGTCGACGATATGAACCACGTCGAGCGGAAATCCTCTTCGAATCAGTTCAGCGACTCCAAGCGTGAGGTGGTCCAAGCGCTCGGCTATGGGTGCCATGCGGTATGTGCCATTTTCTTCTTGAACATACGTTAGGGCTTTAGTAATGTCGTGCAAAATGGTGCCAGCTAGTACGAGATCCTTGTTGATCTTTCCATGGTACACTTTTCCCACAACATCGCATAGTGCCAGCCCGATACTTGTTGTTGCAATGATGTGTTCAACCAAGCCGCCTGGATAACTGTGATGATGAGTTGCTCCTGCCGGCGAGGTTTCTAAAGGTAGTCCTTTGTAGGTTTTACCTTCTATCTCTATCGTAGGGTCTTCAACAAAATCTGTAACCATTTGGCGAAGAGGCCTGTCACTGATCTTGTTGATTATACGCTGGAGTTGCGGATGCAATTCAGCTTTCTCCTTCCTCTGATTCCTACAGCGAGTGAGTTATTTCTTGCTTGTGTTTTCTGCTTTCATCTGTTGCCAACTTGTGGGCAATGCGTATTGGCTCTGGAACTCTTGTAGATCTTATACAGTGTTCAACAATCTTTATGGCTCTCTCCAATGAAATCTTGTGTCCAATGCTCACGTAGATTGGACGCTCGTTTTCTATTCTTCTCAATGCGGCACCAATGGTTTCGCCTTTGTCCACGATGGGCGACCAGCCCTCTGCAGTAACAGGCTTGATTTGTCCGCATAGAAGGCTTTTTGCGACACCCACTGTTGGCTTGTCGAGTAATAGTCCTAGGTGGCTTGCGAATCCGAGCCGATAGGGATGGGCTATGCCCTGGGCGTCAACCAGGAAAACGTCTGGTTGCGTCTTCAGCCGCCTAATGGCTGCTCTTGCAGGATTGATTTCTCTGAAGGATAAAAACGTGGGAATGTAGGACAGGCGTGTCTTGACTCTGGCGCTTTTCGCTTCCGCAAGTGATAGAGATGCGTAATCTAAGACTGCAACGGCTCCGATCGCCAAGTCTGCCACATAGGCTACATCTACTCCAGCTACACAGTGCAGAGTCTTCGGAGCCATGTCCTTCTTTATAACTTGTCTTGAAAGAGTCTGCTGCAACCGTCGTGCTCTCTTAACTGAAAATTTGCCTCGAAGCATATCCAGCTGACTCTGCTTCTATCTGCTAGTCCTTTTTTTCATAATTTTCTCAAGATTCTTCATGCACATCTCAAGGGAGGCACGTCGGGCTTCTATTGTTATGTCGCCTCTTGTGGTTTCTATGAGGTGTCGTGCCACGTCGCTTTTGCGCCTAAGCCCGGGCACAAGCATGTAGGCTTCATCCATGGACATGAGTTCAACATAGATGTCTTCCATCAGGTGCAGGCTGTTTTCAGCCGTTTTAACATCTTCTCGTCGCAAAGAGTCTAGAGCTCTTCTTCTCAACTCACCGATCACGTCAGCTAGCCCTAAAACATAATCAATGGATGGTACATTGATGTCCTCTGGGCTTATGAAACGATTTTCCTCAACAAGTATCAGCAATGTCTGCGCTTCAGCATACTCCTGAAAGGCTGCGTCAACCAGACCTGAATAAACCATGTCAGGATACGTCTCAGAAACAGAGTGAAGTTCAGAGAAGAGAGCAGTAGCCTCCTTCAGCAGTTTCTTTGCATCTTTGAACCTTTGCTGATGAGTAAACAAGATAGCCTGCTTAGAGAGACGTGTGGCTCGTCTCATGTCACGCTGAACGCTTTCATGCGCCTTCTCCCGCTCTTGGAGTTCGACTTGGATTTTTCCCAACAGATTTTTCAAAGACAAGATCTACAACCATCCAAACTGCTACTTGAAAGCCTCACGCTAGCCTAATAGCCTTTTCCAACCTACTCAACAAAACGACGCGGCTGTTAGGCGCTTCATCCAGAATCGTGTAACCTGTTTCCTTAGCTAGCTCTTGAGCAAAGTTGCGAATCTCCGTGTGATTTGGCATGTTTTCATAGCCTAGTCGGAGTCGTGAAAAGCCAACGTGCATGTATGCTTTGGGTTCGACGTACGTCGGATGTGCCTTTTCGATCAGCTTTGCGTAGAACTCAGGATGCGCTAGGTTTACATGTCGAACTAAAGTCAGCCTCAGCACCGTTGGGCATTTAAAACCTTGAAGCAAGCTTAGGGTTTCGTTAATTTTCTTCCATGCTTCCTTGAATTGTGGGCGACAAGTTTTGATGAATGAATGCTCGTCGTAGGCGCATAAGGATACATACAACTGCGACGGCTCTTCCCTTAGTTTAGTTAAAGCTTCTGGAACTGTTCCGTTTGACACCAAGAATGTGGTGAATCCTCTCCTGCGGAAGATGTGAATCAGCTCGCCTAGTTGCGGATATAGTGTGGGTTCGCCTGTCAGACTTATTGCAACGTGCCCAGGTTTCAGAGCTTCTCTCAGCTTGAATTCGTCGGTTTTCGGATTGCCTTTGTAACCTGTTAGGATTTTCAGTTGTGCGTTGATGCAGCCTTCCACTATCTGTTCAGGCTGATCCCACTTCGTGTTTGCCATTTCACTCCATCGCAAATAGGGGTTGTCACCGCTTTGTGCACGCCAGCAGAAAATGCAGCGCATGTTACAATAATGAACTGCTGGAGTCATCTGTACGCATCTGTGCGTCTTTATGCCATAAAACCTCTGCTTGTAGCATGATCGTTCATTCACTAACGCTTCGTGCAGCCATCGACAAGGCTTGACAGCTGAATGCGAACCCACTACGTGATACTTCTGTGTCTTAAGCAACTGCATGAGGCTGCTTGGAATTCCGCTTTGCAAGGGTCACTATCGCTCTTTCGAATTAAATAGTCAGGCTCTTCCATTAAAACATGGCTGTCGCTGTCTGTTGAAGATTTATATGCAACTTAAGCCTTTCACGTCTCTAAAAACATGAAGCAAACGATAGCAATTCAGCCTAGAGCTTTCATTGAGAACTTGGTGGCAAGAAAGGTTGACTACAGAGAGAGAAGCCAAAAAGGAATCCCAACTAGCAACCAAAGGGATCAAACCATCAGGTCTGAGGAAAATGCTTCTAAAATTTCGCACAGCAAGAATTATAGTGCAAATCCTGCTGTTTTTCCTGTTTAACGCTGTTTTCTTAGGCTTTGGACCTTGGCCTATACTCTTACCTATTACGGGTCTACTTGGAGTTTCCTCGAAAACCGTAGGCGAAGCCTTTGGAGCTTTACAATACATGATATATTTGTTGATACCGCCGTGGCTTGCGCTTGCATCAATATTCGTTGCCTCTGTGTTGGTTGGTCGAGCCTTCTGCGCTTGGGCTTGCCCATTTGGCTTTGTTCAAGACATTCTCGAAGTTATGAAAAAGAGACATGCATCAGTCTCTCCAAGGACACACAATCAGATGATGAGGATGAAGTATATTGTGCTGGCCACCACCTTGCTTGTCTCAGGCTTATTGGCTTTATCTGCTATGTCAACTGCAGGAAAAGGCTACAAAGAAGCGTTAGGAGTCTTCGCCATTGCGCCCTTCAATGCCTTAAGCCCAGCGGACACATTGTTCGCTGTTGTTCCCAGAACCATCCTAGGTATACGCTACGCTTTTCCCTTGTTGCTTGAGCCCGGTGCTGATGCCATAGGGTTGATCTTTAGTGCCTTTTCGAGTACTCAAGCCTTATTTTGGGCTCGTTTAGTTATTCTTGGACTAACTGTGGCACTTGTGTTGTATGTTCCTCGAGGCTGGTGTCGATATCTCTGTCCTCAAGGTGCTCTTTCAGCAATACTTATGCGTTTCAGCTTTCTAGGCTTGAGACGCGATCCTGTGCGCTGTGGTAAGGATTGCCGCGACTGCGTCAGAGCCTGCCCAATGCAGGTTCCGATATTAGATGAGCCTTGGGAGAAGTTCACACACCCAGAATGCATCCTGTGCCTAAAATGCGTCGATGCGTGTTCAACAGCTGCGATAAAGCCGAAGTTTCCATAAAGAGGCTTATCTGAGGCGTAGTAGAGCTTCCTTCTCGTTGTTCCAGTGGAGCAATTGTAAGGCTTCTCCCTTTGTTGTCCACATGTAGTCGGCAACTTCTGATTTCTGCAGATTTATAGGCTCTCTCGAATCGACTTTAACCGCGTAGGTGGAAACCGTGTGCCTGATGCCCTTGAAGAAGTATTCGTAAGAGTGTATCTTGCCCAATAGTCTGATGCTTCCTAGACCTACTTCCTCGAAGATTTCTCTCCGTAACCCTTCGATTTCAGTTTCGCCATCATTTAGACCGCCTTTGAGCAGCCGCCAGCGGTAACGGCGAGATGAATAATCAATCTTCTTGAGAATCAGCACCCTTCTCCCGTTGTCAACTTCGTCAAAGATTACTGCTTGAACTTCTCTCCGCACCATCAATGTACTTCGCCATGTTCACCTATGCTAACATCTATGTATTGCCTAACCAGAATTGTCTAACTAAAAATTTATATTTTCGTGTTGAATACCGTTGCGTCTGTCAATTCTTAAATGTGAATGGTGAGTGTTCCTTCATGGCAACAATCAAGGAGCTACCTACACCAACATCACGGTTTGAGCGCATCGGGGCCCATACTCACATCAAGGGGCTAGGCTTGGATACCAAGCTGAAGGCATTAAAGGTCAAAGACGGCATGGTAGGTCAAGAAAAAGCTCGCGAAGCCGCAGGCCTAGTTGTGAAAATGATTAAGGACGGCAAATTGAGCGGCAAGGCAATCATTCTTGCTGGTCCACCAGGCACAGGCAAGACTGCCATTGCTGTGGCAGCGTCAAGAGAACTAGGAGCTAACGTTCCATTTATTCAAATGAGTGGAAGCGAGATCTACAGCAGCGAACGCAAGAAAACCGAGGTTTTGATTGAAGCCATCCGCAAATGCATAGGCGTCGAAATCCATGAAATGCGAAAAGTGTACGAGGGCGAAGTGATGGGCGTTGACATTAAGACAGCTCCACATCCTTACAACCCATATCAGAAAGTGCCTGAAAGCGTTAGGCTTACCTTGAAAACCTCAGAAGAAGAGAAAGCAATTGAAGCCGGAGCCACAATTGCACAACAGATTATTCAAGAGAGCATTTCCGAGGGTCATGTGGTTCAAATCGATGCAGAATCCGGTAGAGTGGCAAACTTAGGGCTAAGCCTAGAAAGCTCTAAAGGAAAAACATACGACGTGGATACAAGGCAGAAGATCCCACGCCCAAACGGCAAAGTCTTGAAAGAAAAAGAATTCGTTTACACGTTAACCCTTGCCGACATGGATGAGATAAATGCAAGGAGCCGTGGTGGCGGCGGATTGTTCTCATTGTTCATGGGCGCAGGGGAATCAAAAGAAATCGACACCGAAATCCGCACTGGCGTGGACCAGCATGTGAAAGGGTTGGTTGATGAAGGTAAAGCTTTCATTCATCCTGGTGTCTTGTTCATAGATGACTCTCACCTGCTTGATTTGGAAGCGTTCAGTTTCCTGGGACGAGCAATGGAAAGCGAGCTTGTGCCCATCGTCATACTTGCTACGAATAGAGGTGTGGCTCGCATACGTGGGACAGAGGTTGAAAGCCCATTAGGCTTTCCATTGGACCTTATAGACAGAGCCGTGATCATCGCCACAGAAGAGTATGATCCGGATAGCATTCGTGAGATTCTACATCTAAGATCTCAAGAAGAGAAGGTCAAGTTGGATAAGAGTGCGCTTGAGAAGCTGACTCAGGTTGGTGCCAAAAGCAGCCTCCGTTACGCAGTGCAGCTCCTGAGCTTAGCAGCTCAGAACGCTCGAGCTTTGGGACATGAGAAAGTTGTTGAGGAAGATGTGGAGAGAGTGGACACCTTGTTCATGGATATTGGAGAAGCTGCAGAGCACCTGAAGAAGTATGAAGATAAGCTGATGAGACACTAAGCTGCTGGGAACCAGAGTAATGCTTTAATTTTCGATATTGCTCTCCTTTTCATTTTGGAGTCAACCCAGATGCCCAAGGAGAAACGAAAGAAAGGAATCTTCGACCTCTTTGGCTTTGATGAGGATAAATTCCTTTTTGATGCCAAGTCTTTTTCTGGAGGCGGCTTGGGCTACTCAATGTCAGTAACCTACGATGACAAGGGTAAACCAATTGTGAAGGTGCAGACTCAAGGCGAGGTTGATGTGGCTGAACTGCGACGAGATATTGAGCAACGTTACCCAGGCGCCAGAATCGAGGGATTGGAAAAGCAGCCACTAATACGTTTCGTAGGTGAAGAGCCAGAGGCAAAAGAGACAGAGAAGAAGAAAGAAGCCAAGAAGGAGAAGAAACAGAAGCAGTCATTCATACGAGTTGTTGAATGATTCTGCATGTTGGGAGAAGGCTTCAGCCCGGAATTCTGGGTTGAGACACGAGATTGAAAGATAACTTGGTTTATACATATATGTTTGACCTTTGGAGAGTAAATAGAAGCATTAACTGTAATTACATGTGATGAAATCAGCTTTTGCTTTAACATTTAATAGCTTGGAGAGGCACTGTTCCTACGGGACTTTGCATGAGTAGGAGTAAGGGTGAGGAGAAAGCGACGTATCGTCCGCCTATGCCTGTGCCAAGACGTCCTGAACGTCCAGAAGAGTTGGGTTGGCCCTCTCCAACGCCTATGCCTATCGCAGCCAGTGAAGACGTGAGTAAGACTTTGAAGCAGATGCTCGACCGTTTGGATGCGATTGAGAAGCGTTTAGAGAACATCGAGAAAGTGTTGATGACGCGTCAAGCTGTCCAGTAGTGCCTGCTCTAGCTTAAACGAGTGTTTGCCATCTCTTGATTCGGCGTCCGCTGATTGGTATGAGTTGACCGCATTTTGGACACTTTTTGTCTTCTGTAATGTTGTATTCGGCGATTGTGTAGTTGAAGCGTTGAATGAGCAGGTTGCTGCATTTTGGGCAGTAGGTGTTCTCGTATTTGTGACCTTGAACGTTTCCGAGGTATGGGTATTCGGCTCCTTCCTTTCGTGCCATGCCGTAGGCTTTTTCTAGGGTTTCGATTTTGGTTGGTGGGTTTGTGAACTTGTATGCTGGATTATACCGTGTGAAATGCAGAGGTGTTTCACTGCCCATGTTTTTTAGGTGTTTCTTGATTATCCAGCGTAGGCATTCTTCGTCGTCGTTTACGTCAGTTATGACTAGGTTGACGATTTCTACGTGGAAGCCCATTTTCTTGGCTTCGTGGGTGTTATGCCAGACTTTTTCCACATCGGCTCCGCCACAGTGTTTCTGGTAGGTTTCTTTGTCGCCTTTCACGTCGATTTTTAGCCCCGTCATTCCGGCTTCTTTCAGCAGCTTCAACGCATCTAGAGTCATGTAGCCGTTGGACACGTAGCATGAGTACAGTCCTTTTTGACGACCTAGGTTGAATACAGGCAACGCCCATTCGGTTAGTAGTGTGGGTTCTTGGAAGCTGGCGCATAAGCCATTGTCTTGTTGGTGCAAGGCGAGGTTGACGATTTTTTCCGGATTGAAGTAGTGGCTGGATTTCGCTGGATTGGGCTCAGTTTTTGAGAGGTGGTGGTTTTGGCACCATGGGCAGTTGAAGTTGCATGACCATGTTGAAAATGTGAGTGCTGTTGAACCGGGCCAATAGTGGAAGAAGGGTTTGATTTCGATGGGTCGGCTTTCGAGTGCGCTAAGGTCGCCGTAGACCAGTGTGAATAGTGAGCCGTCTATGTTGAGTCGGGTTTTGCATTTGCCTTTGTTGCCATCGGGGATTACGCAGTGCCATTCGCATTGTTTGCATTTGACTTTGTTGTTTCTGAGTTTCTCGTAGAGCAGGGCCTCGTGAACTACGGGTAGGCTTAAGAGTTCTGTCATTTCTTGCAGTTGCTGCATTGTCTGGCTCTGCTCCTTTCTAAGCTGAAAGAGCAGTCAAGCGACGATTGTCGCGCTGTGTTTCTGCTCTTGCTTTCATTAGAATGCTTTCCGGTCTAAAAAAGTGTTCCAGCGCTGCTGCAGCTCTTGAGTCATAAAAAGAGATATTTGGAAGGATGGGAAACGTCGTTTCTGAAAGGTGAAATCACATGGACAGACAGAAAGATAGGATTCCGCCGAATCAGAGAGTCACGACGAAGTTTCCTGTTTTGCATGTTGGCACTGTTCCTATGGTTGACCTGAAGATGTGGGATTTTAGGGTTGAGGGTTTGGTTGAAAATCCTATCCGGCTGATGTACGACGAGTTTGTGAAGCTTCCGAAGGTTGTGAGTGTCAGTGACTTTCACTGTGTCACTGGGTGGAGCCGGCTTGATAACAGGTGGGAGGGTGTTGCGTTCAGGACCATTGTGGATTTGGTCAAGCCCTCGAAAGGGGCAGAATATGTGACTATTGTGGCTGAGGGAGATTACACTTCGAGCTTGCCGCTGAAGGAGTTGCTCGAAGACGATGTACTGTTTGCCTATGCGTTTGAGGATAAGCCTTTGGAGCCTGAGCATGGTGGACCTTTGCGCTTGGTTGTGCCTAGGAAGTATGCTTACAAGAGTGTGAAATGGGTCAGAAAGCTGAGGTTCACGAAGGAGCAGGAGTTGGGGTTCTGGGAAAAAAGAGGATATAGTAACACTGCTGATCCGTGGAAAGAAGAAAGATACGGGTAGACTTGCCTGTTTATTAGTGTTTGTTGAGTTGACTTGCGTTTGCAGCAGCAGTTTCCACGCTGATTGTGGGGGAAAGGCTTGGATGCCAGTTTTGACTGTGGCTAGCAGACATCTAGGTCTAGCGGGTGCGAGAAAAGAAATTTCAGAAGAAGAAGGAAACAAGCCCCTTATACCTTCTTCTCCCATGGTTGGGTGGCTAAAGGCAGTGTGCGTGATGAAGTTAACACGCGCTATTGTTTCATCATCATCACGCATG